>DASYBA010000734.1:0-10656 GCA_036501005.1 Candidatus Xenobia bacterium
ACTTGGCTCAAGGCTGGTAGACGTCATCAGAGAACGAGAAGCTGAGAAAGACGCCGCCGTTGCCGCTCCTCTAGAGCCAGAACCAGACCCCATCCCAGGTGGTTGTCTTCGAATATACCTACAGGAAACAGGTCTTCGGCAAACGAGCCTTGCAGAGGTCCTCGGCTGTTCACAATCGATGGTCTCGCATGTGGCATCGGGGAAGGCCCCAATACCATCGAACTGGGTCACCAAGCTGCTCGCACACGCGAAACTGACGGAACCAGAGTTGTGGGCCTACACGGCCAGACTTTCTAACTCCGAAGTCCAGGAACCATTGCAAAGATCTGCGACGGCTAGCGGACCGCCAAAGCTTCGAACGTCCATTCGTCCCCCTGTTGAACCACTGCTCGGCACATGCCTCAGGGTCTGCATGTTAGAATGGGGCATTGTCCAGACCCAGGTTGCTGAGATCGTTGGCCGGCCGCAATCCGCCGTTTCCAGTGTCGTGCGTGGAGCAACGACCATGCCAAGTGATTGGCTCCCGCTGCTTCTAGCCCACTTCCAATTCACGGAGACAGAGTTCCTCGCACTTGCCGACCGTGCTGGTTCTCGGCACGCGTCCACGGGGGATACGCAGCCCCACGCCAACACCCGCTCCGCATCTTCGGATGCCGAACACGACCCCACAGCAAGAGACCAGCGAAGGCAGGCGGTCCAGGCCTTGTGGCAGCGATACAAGCAAAAGGAGATCGCCGCCGTGCTCGGCGTCCGCCAGCCCGTGGTTGCCCGGGCCATCTCGGGCCAAGGACCATGCCCACCCCACTGGATCACGCGCCTGTGCGCCGCCTATGCGATGACGGAGGCCGATCTCCTGGCCTTCGGGGCTGCTTCAGTGCCTGGGACCGCATGAAATCTCGTTTTCGATAGAGTTGGGCACCGGCCAGGCCCGCCGCCTATATCGGGTTGCCGCTCCCGATAAATCGATAGGCAGGCCTCGATATTGTTGGCTGACCGCAGATCGGAGCGAGCGCCCAGATCTTCCGGAAAATTCTATAGAAGGTTCAACTGCCAGGACACCCCGAAGCGGTCCTGGACCCACGCGAACAGGCGGCTGAAGCCATAGTCGGCCAGGGGCATGTGCGTCTGGCCGTTGTCCGACAACTGGTCATAGACCCGCCGCAATACGTCCTCGTCGTTGAAGTCTACGAAGATCGATACGGACGGCGTGAATGTGAAGCCGTGCTGGACGAACGAGTCGGAGCAGGCGAGGGTCAGGCCAGCCACCGAGAAGCGCGCCACCTTGATGGTGCCTTCCGGCCCAGGCTGCCCGGCCGCGTACCTCTCCACCTGGAGCACTTTTCCATCGGGAAAGATGGACGTATAGAGGGTCATGGCAGCCTCCGCCTGACCCTCGAACATGAGAAACGGCCGCGCTTCCATTCTGGTGGGCTCCAGTCACTTGCTGCTAAACGCTGAGCGCCAGACCTGGACAGGTCCGGCGCTCAGAGAAGCCAGTCAAACCAAGGATCTAACGGGCGGCGGCCTGGGCGGAAGACCCGTCGAACATGCCGTTGAGCAGGTTGGCCAGGCGGTACCCGGCCAGCGCCACATTCGAGCCCATCGTCTTCTCGACCGTGGCCCGGTACGGGCTGTCGGGGGACAACTGGTCGCCTTCGTTGACGCCCTGGTAGGCCACCTGATCCGCCTGCTGGGAGAGCGTGTCCACCCAGTCCTGCGGGTTCTGGTCGTTCAACTGCTGCGTCGTGTACTGCTGGGAGGGGTACTGGTGCTCCAACTTGGAGGCGATGTTCTCGACGAACTGCCGGCTCTCATCGGTCATGGGCCGCTTGACGTACGGGAACAAGCCCACCGCCTTGCTGGGGTCCCGTGGACTGGCGTGGGCCCCGCCCTCGTCCCACAGCGCGTGCAGGTCGGTGTCGTATCGGCCGGTGCCGCCCCACGAAATCTTGAAATCGTTGCCGCCCTTGTCGCCGCTGGGATGCTCGGCGTTGAAGCGGCTCACGCAGTGTAGAGGCTGGGCACCGATGTCGCCGCACAAGTGCAGGATGTCTCGCAGCGCCTCGGCACACTGATCCTGGCTCGAGCTGGAATTCTGCAGCACGCCGACTTGCTGGTTGAAATAGGTCACGCCCGTGTCGGCGCTGCGGTCCCGAGGAAAATACTGCGAATCGCCCACCGGCGTATCGTCAAAGTGATATCGGCCCTCGTCGTCCGGCAGGTGCTCCTTGCGTGCCACCGACTTGAAGTCGTCCATCCAGTCGGCCGCATCAGGCATGTCGTCGTCATTCGCCTCGGTCGGCAGACCGGCATTGGGGTTGTTCGGGTCTTTGAGCAACTGCGTGACCCGGGAGCGGGTCTGGGAGCTCATGTTGTCCCATGCGATCTGGGCCAGCACCATATGTCCGGTTGCGTTCAAGGCAGTACACTCCTCACCGATGATGGTTCTAGCTTAGCAACATCTCGGCAACAGAGGGTTAACCGATTGTTAACAGATGACCGGTCCAGTTAACAATCCATAGGCCTCGGCCAGCAACTCGACGGGGTGGGCAAAGCGCAGACCCTTGCCCCGCAGGCCTCTTTCCATCTGGAGGAGACACCCGGGGTTGGCGGCGACCACGATGGTGGCGCCACTCTCGGTCACGGTCCTCACCTTGTGCGCCAGCAGCCGTTCAGACATGTCCGGGTTCAGTATGTTGTACATGCCGGCCCCTCCGCAACACGTATCGGACTCCTCCAGCTCGACCAGGCGAAGCCCGGGAATGCTGGCCAACAGCTCCCGGGGCGCGTGGCGAATCTTCTGGGCGTGCGCCAGGTGGCACGCATCCTGGTAAGTCACTGTGGCCTCCAGACGGCCAACAGGCTTCTCGAACCCGATTTCCACCAGCCACTCCGAAATGTCCCGCACCTTTTTGGAAAATCCGCCGTCGTCGTCCACCAGGTGGTCGTACTCCTTCAGGGTCGACCCGCACCCGGCGGCGTTGGTAATCACCACGTCAAGGTTCTTGAACGCTTCGATATTGCGAAGCGCCAGATCGGCGGCGGGCGACCCGTTGTGCACATGCAGAGCGCCGCAGCAGCCCTGGCCAGCGGGCACCACCACCTCACAGCCGTTGTGAGCCAGTACCGCAATCGTGGCATCATTCACATAGGGGAACACCACCGATGCGATACACCCCGGCATGAACCCGACACGATATCGCCTCTGACCCCGCGGCAACGTGATGCTGGGCTGCCAGCCGGCGCCCGCACTCCTAGGCGCCAACTCCAACGCCACCCTCAGCGACCCGGGCAGCCACCCGCTCACCATCCGCCCCAACCCTGCCAGCGCCAGCGCCACTCGGGTGCGGCCCGGGTAGGGGAAGATGTGCTCCACGAGTGCCGTCTTGACCAGCGATACCGGGCGGTGCGGCTCCAAATCCGCTCGAGAAGCCTCCAGCAGCCGCCCGTATTGAACACCGGAGGGGCAGGCCGTCTCGCACGCGCGGCACCCGAGACACAGGTCCAGGTGGCGCATGGTCTCCTCTTCCGGTCCCAGGCGCCCCTCCGCGAGAGCCCGCATCAGATAGATACGACCGCGGGGCGAGTCCATCTCCGTGCCCAGCTCCCGATAGGTCGGGCAGGCCGACAGGCACAGCCCGCAGTGGACGCAGTCGAGAAAGAGCTTCTGCTCCTCCGGTTTCACAGGCCGTCCACGAACCGTCCGGGGCTGAACGTCCCCGTCGGATCCAGCGTGTCCTTGACTTGCCGCATCCAGGGCAGGCTGTCGCCGGGGTCGTCCCAGATGCGCACCCCTCGCTTGATGTCGACCGGGGCCCGTTCCACCACGACCGTGCCGCCCACCGCGTGGACGGCCTGTCGAATACGGTCCACCCACGCCTTCTGCGGGGGGCAGAAGAAGCGCAGCACGCCCAGTCCGGCCGCCCCCAGCACCGCGACGCCATCGACTCGTTCCAACAACGGGACGACATCCGACGGCAAGACCGAAGCCTTGATCACCAAGGGGCCATCCACCTGGGGAATCCCCTCACAGCGGCGGGCATCCGGCACCAGGGCGGCCTGCGCTTCGACCATCTCCGGTTCGCCCTCCAGTCCGATATACAGGGTCAACCCTCCGTCGCGATAGAGCTCCAGCGAACTGAGCCGAAAATCGGGTCCGGAGAGTCGCTCAAGCCACTCTTCGCAAAAGGCCGGGGAGGCACACGAAAGTTCCAGCCAGCGCGATGCGGCCGGCCGGGGCAAGAGCTTGAACGTGGCTTCGAATATCACCCCGAGCGTGCCGGACGATCCCACCATGAGCCGCACCAGGTCATAGCCCGACACGTTCTTGACCACCTGGCCGCCGCCTTTCAACGGTCGTCCGTCGCTCATGCCGACTTTGATGCCCAGCACCAGGTCTCGCGGCGTGCCTTGACTGTGTCGCAGCGGACCGTAGCCGTTGGTGGCCAGCACTCCGCCCACCGTGGCCTGGTCGGGAGCGGGCGGGTCCAGCGGCAACCGCAGCCCGTGCGGCGCCACGTGGGCGTCCAACTCGGCCAGCGTCATGCCGGCTTCCACCGTGACGACCAGGTCGTCGGGCGACAACATCACCAGTCGCTTCAATCCCGCCGTCGAGAGGGCGACGTCGTATCGACTGGGCACCCCGCCCAGGGCCATCCCCGTCCCCCCACCCCAGGGAATGACCGACAGCCCTTCGCGCTGCGCTCGGCCGAGCATCTCCAGGAGCTCGTCGCTGTCTCGCGGTTCCCAGACCTGCGAGGGCACCCGCCCGTCCACTTCCCAGCTCATATGCCTTGGACTTTGCGCACTCCCGGCACGGGCTCATGCCCGTCCGGTAGCACTTTGCCGGGGTTGCATAGCCCTCGAGGGTTGAACACCTGGCGCAGTCGTCCCATGACCTCCAGATCGACGGGCGAGAACAGGAGCGGCATCATGGCGATTTTTTCGATACCGATGCCGTGCTCGCCGGTCAGCGTGCCCCCGGCGTCGACGCACGCCTTCAAGATGTCGTGGCTGGCGTTCATGACCCGTTGGACCTGCTCCGGCTCCCGTTCGTCAAAGAGGAGGATGGGGTGAAGGTTGCCGTCCCCGGCGTGAAAGACGTTGGCGACCCGGAGGCCGTATCGAGTGCCGATGGCGGCGATCTCCGCCAGCACCTGCGGCAGCCGGGAGCGGGGAATCACCCCGTCCTGCGTGCAGAAGCTGGGCGTGATGCGGCCGACGGCACCGATAGCTTTCTTGCGGGCCTGCCACAAGCCCGCACGTTCTGCTTCGTCCCGAGCGAGACGAACATCTCGAGCGTGATGTTCGCGACAGATCGCCATCACTCGTTCGGCTTGCGCATCCAGACCGGGCGCCAGGCCATCGAGTTCAATAATGAGGATGGCGGCCGCGTCCAGAGGGAAGCCCATATGAAACGCTTTCTCCACGGATTCGATAATCAGCGCATCCATCATCTCCAAAGCGGCGGGCAAAATGCCTCGGGCCGTGATGGTCGATACAGTGCGAGTGGCGTCGGCGACATCGTCGTAGATGGCCAACAAGGTGCGGGCGGCTTGAGGCAGAGGGGTGAGCCGCACCGTCACCGTCGTGACTAGGCCGAACGTGCCTTCGGATCCGATGAAAAGGCCACGGAGATCGTAGCCGGGTGGGTCTTCGGTGGAACGTCCCAGGTGGACGATGCGGCCGTCGGGCAGGACCACCTCGATCGCCAGCACGTGATTGGTGGTGACGCCATACTTGAGCGTGTGGGGCCCGCCCGAGTTCTCCGCCACGTTGCCGCCGATGGTACACGACGACTGGCTGGACGGGTCGGGGGCGTAGTGCAGTCCCAGCGGCTGGGTGCGCCGGGTGAGGTGCAGGTTGACGACCCCGGCCTGAACCACGGCTCGTCGGTTGCGCGCGTCGACCGACAAGATGCGGTTCATGCGGGTCAGCGCGATCATGACGGCTCCGTCTCTAGCATAGGTCCCACCCGACAGGTTCGTGCCCGCGCCTCGGGGCAGAAAGGGCAGCCCGGCATCGGACAGCAACCGCACCACGGCCGCCGTCTCCTCCGTGCTGCGGGGCAGGACGACGGCCGAGGGCACCCACTTCTCCAAGGTGTAGGCGTCGCACTCGTAGACGGTAAGGGCGCCGGGGTCGCTGACCACGCCATCCTCGCCCACCACCTGGCGCAGAGATGCCAGCAGCGCACGTGAGACCATGGGGATGCTCTTGGCCACCCTTCCAGGGTAAGCCTGCCCAGGGCCAGAACCGAGCCCTTGTGGAGATCGATCTAGCCGAGTTTCTTCGCCGCACCGCCACGGGCGGGTGGCTGGTGGTCAATGTCCTGCCTGCCGTCGCGTATGATGAAGGTCATATCCCGAACAGCATCAACCTGCCCTTCTCGGATCTGCAGCAGCGGGCCCGGGCGCTCCTCCCCGACCTGGCCCGACCCATCATCATCTACTGCGCCGCCTTCACTTGAGGGCTGGGCATGCAGGCCGTGCGCCTGCTCAAGGAACTGGGGTATCAGCAGGTCGTGCACCTCGAGGGAGGCATGGAGGCCTGGCGCCAGGCGGGGTTTGAGGTGGAGGCGGGGCCCAGGCCGGAGCGTGCCAAGCCTGTGGCCCCGAAGGTGCGGTCCGCCAGCGACCTGCTCGAATCCCTCGGCAGCCGTACGGTGGCTGAGCTGGCGCGCATCTGGCTGATCATGGTGGTGGCCACGGCCGTGGTGTATTGGCTGCTGGGGGCCATGACTGGGAACGGACTTGTGCAGGATGGCCAGCCCGTAGGCGTGACCTGGCGGGGTCTGGGGGAGGCCCTCTACTTCAGCGGCGTCACCGCCACCTCGGTGGGCTATGGGGATGTCCTGCCGCAAGGGCTGTCCCGGGTCGTGTCGCTGGCGGAGGCCGTGGCCGAGCTGTTGATCTTTGGCGGCATCGTGTCGAAGATGGTGTCCCGCCGCCAGGACCGCCTTATCGAAGACATCAACCGTAACAGCTTTGAAGAGCGCCTGGGGCGAGTGCGGACCAACCTGCACTTCATTTTGACCGAGCTGCAGTCGGTCTCGACCGGCCTGGCGGAAGAGCGCATGCGGGTGCGACTGGAGAGCATCGCGGCGGTCTTTGTCGGCGAAGTGCGCACCATTCACGACCTGCTTTACGGCAGTCTGCAAGAGCCGGAGGAACTGGTCCTGGGCACCATCCTGGACTCGCTGGCCGCCGCCATGCAAGAGATGGCGGGGCTGACGGAGAGCCTGTGTCCGTGTCCCGCCAGCCTGCACGTGCGGCTGGAGAGCATCTCCGCCCTATGTTCCGAGATCTGCGGTGAGTGCGTGCCGAGGCAATATGAGAAGGTTCTGCACGAGAAGCTGGATACTGTCCAGGCGCTGGGAGTTCGACTCGCCCAGCGCTAGTTGTGGTAGGGATACCAGGTGTGTGGGAAACCGCCCTGCGGGTAGCCCCAGGGCGTCGGCTGCGGGTAATAGGGGTTGTAGCCCACGGGCGGCATGCCGAACTGCCAGCCCATGGCGGCGTTGGCCTGGGCCAGCCCCGCCTGGGCCTGTTGCTGAGCCTGCTGAACTGCGGCCTGCTGGTAGTACTGGCGCTGCCACTCTTGCTGCTGCACGTTCTGCTGCAACTGGCTGTACACGCCGATGGCGTTCTGTACGTCGGCGATGGTCTGCTGCAGCTTGTTGGACTGGCTGGCCACGCCCTGAAGCTGGGCCTGGGTGGCGTGCAGCCGGTCCAGGATGGCGCCGATTTCGGGGCTGCTCAGGGGGCGGTCGAGGGGGGCCACGTTGGCCAGCCAGGTGCGGGTGTCGTCGGCCAGCCGGTCGAGGCTGGCGTCCAGCCCGCTGGGGGCGGGGGTCTGGGATACTTCCGTCGGTATTGGGAGCCTCGCGACGGCGGCTGTCATCATTTGAAGGTTCATCGTCTTTTCGTCGGGTCACGCAGGACCGTTGTTGTTCTTGATGGTCCGCATTGTAGATGGGGGGTGTGGCGGGCCCGTGAGGGCCGCGTTGAACTCGCGTCCTTTTTCAGGGAATGCCCGTGGTGAGTATGTCGATCAGGTCGGGACGGAACGCCAGGATGACCTAGCCGCACAGGCCGATAATGGCGGAGAGGCCGAGGCCCAGGCCGATGGCGACGAGCTGGACGAGGTATGAGTTGCGCCAGATGCAGATGCATCGTCACGCCAGCCCGCCGGACATTGCGTTGATGCTGCCGCCCAAGGCGACCCTAGCTCCTAGTGGCAGACGGCACCAACCCGTGGGCCGAGGGGAACATCGGCGGCTAGTTGCGTTCCCGAGGACGTTTTGCTATAATGGCCGAGCCTTGGCGAGGTGGCCGAGTGGTAAGGCAACGGTCTGCAAAACCGTGTATCACCAGTTCGAACCTGGTCCTCGCCTCATTCCCCGGGCGCGTAGCTCAGCTGGTTAGAGCACTACGTTGACATCGTAGGGGTCAGCGGTTCAAGTCCGTTCGCGCCCAACCCCTAAGAACCCGCTTGTAGAGCGGGTTTGTTGTTTTCGGGGGGTGGGTCTTTTGGGTCGGTTTTCTGGATTGATACCCAAACTGATACGCAAAATGCGTCCACTGATGCAGCGCCATTCCCGCCTGAGGTGCGCTGGGGCAGAACCTATCTACGATGCCAGCAAGGCCGGACCGCTTGATATACCCAGCTATGACGGGGAGGGAGCCTGGCATCGCCGCTTCTCCGCCACACCCCCAATCAACCGGCTAAAGGGCTCCGGTGGAGGCCTGTTCGGCCTCGAGGGCGTGCCAGGCCATCGTCCCCTGATTCGCACGAACCAGTTTTCCGGCTCTAGGGTGAATTTCCTTCAATAAGCCGGCCCCAGGCAGGTTACATCCCCAGCAACAGATGGAACGATTTCTGCCAGCGCCAGTCGACAAGACATGCGGAGCGCTATCAAAGGTCTCCGGTTGCGGTGGGCCGCCGCTTGCCCTGGTGAGCTACACCTGACGGCGCCGGTTGAGGGCCAGCGCCAAGCCACCTGCGACGAGGGCCAGGGGGATGGCGGCGGAATCCGCGTCTACCTCTGGGGCCGCGGCGGGGTGGAAGTCAAAGGTTCCGCTCGTTTGAACCAGAGCCGTCGCGGAAACGGCACGGTCGAAGGTCATGCCCTGGGCACCCAGGGGGACGGTGGGCACTGTGCCGAGATCGGCCACGATATTGGTTTTGCCGCCACAGCAGACACTCCCATGGGCCAGGAAGCAGTTGCAGGCCCCGCCGCATGATCCGTGGCACAGCTTGCTGGACGATGTAAAGCAGTAGAAGGGGCCTGTCCCTCCACCGGTCTGCACGGTGAGGACCGTGCCGGGCGACAGGCAAAAGCCCCCCAGGTGGCCGGTCAGCGTGGCGCCTGAGATGCAAAACCCGGGACAAGTGCTGCCCGCTGGGCGGGTCCAGGTGCACGGATTTGCCGGACAGTTCCAGAAAAAACACCCGTGGAGGACATTTGCCCCGCAGCTGACGGCTCCGGCGACGGTCAAAAGATAGGTACTGTTTTGTGAGCTCTCGGTAAAAGAGAAGCACTCGAGGTAAGGGACTGCGCTCGCCGGGGCTGGATGAACCGCCAGCAGGGTACTCAGGCCGACGAGGAACCCGAATGTGTTCAGCAGGTGTTTCAGTCTCAAGTTGGCCTCTCGTTGCGGTCTTTAATTTAATCTTGAATCCACTCTACGTTATTCGAGGGCCCTGTCAATGCCAGGGCCGCCTGCCTTCCTTCGCCGAGTTGCGAGCCAGCAAAGCGTACTGTCCGACGTCGCTGCCTGCGATTTCGGGCCGTAGACGCCAACGACCGTGGAGCGACTTGTGCAGGCGCCAAGCGGATCGGCGAGCGCACCGCTCCCACAGCCTCCGCTCACGGTGGGCAGCCTGAGTTTACCGATCCCGGTGAGCTACACCCGTGGACGGCCTCAAACCCGCACGAACAGGCTTTTCAACTGGCCCCAGACCTGCACGGCAATGTCAGGTGTCCCATCCTCGAACCAGTATGGCCAGTGCTGCTCAGGGCAGTTCTCCGCCTCGTAGTCGGTCAGCTTGTCCCATAGCTTGTACGCGCCATGCTGGTCCCACGCTTCCGTGAGCCAGCGCCGGTTCGCTCGCACGACCGTCAAGGCTAGATCAAAAGGCACGCCGTCGCGCTTCCTCAGCTCCCGTGCCACTTTCTTCCAGACGTGCTTGCGCCAGATACTAAGGCCCATCAGGCTGCACCCTCCGGCTCGACTTCCCATTCTACTGGCCAGCGCCGCTCGATGATGACTCAGCTGGTCTCCGTGCAGGTCGACATCGACCACCTGGGGCGGATGGACCACCCGATACCGCGCATCACAGATCGCTGCGTTGACCAGGGTATAACCGTCGACGTCCAGGCGCCCATACCCCTGAATGTGGCCATGTACGTGCAGGGGGACGGGATGCTCAGCCAGCCACGCCGCCAGAGTTGTGGAACTGGCGAATAGTCCCTCGGAGGTGCGGTCGAGGCGCCCGTTTGCTGGATCGTGGGTCAGTAGCACGTGCGGCTGGTTGTCGATACGGGCCCATACTGGGGCAAGCTCCCGCTCGGTCTTCATGAACCATCCGTGGCCAAACTCAGGCGTCCAGGGGCTTCCCCAGAAGCGTATGCCGTCCAGTTCGTAGCCGCTG
>DASYBA010000735.1:0-3450 GCA_036501005.1 Candidatus Xenobia bacterium
CCTTTGCCCGCACCGTCTATCAGACCGCGTATCTGAAAAGACACCATCCCGCCGCCTACATGGCAGCCTTCATGCAGCACAAGCCGGGCTTCTACCCCATGAACACCGTGCTGGAAGAAGCCAAGCACATGGGCGTTCGCATTTTGCCGGTCGACATCTGGCTGTCGGGGGTTCGATACCAGCTCGAGCAGGGCGCCATCCGTCTGCCCCTGACCCAGGTGCTGGGCTTGAGCGAGGCGGTGGCCGCCGACATCGTCTTGCACCGGCCTTTCTGTCCCACGCTCCTCAGCTTGCGCCAGCACGTGCACGTTCCCGTGGACGTGTGGGAAGCGCTCGCCCGCGCCGGCGCGTTCGATAGCGAGATGCCGAGAAGAGACGCGCTCTGGCAGGTGGGCATGCCCGTCACCCCCGATGCGCTGGGCAGGCGGCAGTTGACGCTCTTTCCCGAGGCCCTGAACCCTTCATTGCTCCCCTGGCTCGAGCGCCTCACAGAAGAGTTCATCATCGCGTGGGACATGGAGACGACCAGCATGGCGCCTCGCCAGCATCCGATAGGGCTGCACCGACCGTTGCTGCAGAATTTCGGGGTCGTCCCCATCGAACAGGTCAAACGCATGGCGTCCGACACTCGGGCCCGGGTGGCCGGCCTGGTCATCGTGTCGCAACGGCCGCCCACCGCCAAGGGCATGCGCTTCCTGGTGCTGGAGGACGAGACGGGCCGTCTCTCCATCGCCATCACGCCGCCCGTCTTCGAGCGCCAGCCGCAGACGCTCCGCAGCGATCTCCTGGTGTTGGAGGGCGTCATCCAGGAGGCTGGAGCGACCTATCGCAGCATGCTGGTGGAACGGGGCTGGTCGGTGCGGGAACTGGCTGGGAGCCGAGAAGACCTGGAAGCGGCTGTTGTCGCCCGCCATCGAGCCCCCCGCCTGTCTCGCTCCAACCCGTTAAAAACCTCGTAACATCTGGCCCCTCGGGGGTCTGCTAAAATAAGTCCCAGATATAGACATAGGAGTGCGAGCGCGTGGGTGACCTTGCCATTTCCAGGGCTTCTTTCCCTTTGAAAGCGCCCCAGCGGGATCCGGACTACCTCGTCATGGTGTATGCGGGCTGCAACGTCGGATCCCTCATCGACATGAGCCACCCCACCGAGGGCTCGTTTCGCCTGCTGCCCGACCTGAAAGCCCTGGCTCCCCGCACCGCCGACGGCCGGGTGGCCTTCATGGTGCAAGGCTACGAAGTGTCGCAGGCCGGCCAGTGGGAGACCCACCGCTACCTCATCCAGGACGGGCAGGTCACCGACCAGACCGACGACATCCGCGGGCAGGGGTACCAGTATCCCGATCATCCGCCTTTCCAGGCCACGGGCAAGGCACCCGCCACCGGCACCCAGGTCAGCTTGTTCGACAAGTCCAGTGTCGAAGACTTCGTCCGATCCTCCCTCACCCACTGCGCCCGCCACACCGTCTTCATGCTGAGCAGCCACGGTCAGCCCGCCCCGGCCTTCGCCGGGGAAGCCCTGGCCCATGGTCAGCGGGTGAACTTCCAGTACGAGGAATTGCTGGTATCGGACTTCTCCCAGGCCCTGCAGCAGGCGGATCCGACCCATCGTATTGAACTCCTCGACCTCAACTGCTGTCAGATGGGAAAAGCCGAGAACGCCCTCGAACTGGCCCCGGTCGCCCCGCTCATCCTGGCCTCGCAGCAAGACGAGGCAGCGCCCAAGGACCATGCCACCACCGACGACTTCCAGGACGTACCAGGGGCTTGCGGCGCCCTCCTCGACCGGCCCGACATGACGCCCGAGGCCTTCGGCAAGACCATCATCTCCGATACGGAGGCCAAAACCCGCTATCAGGATCCGCAGCAAGGTGAGGAGGATCCCATTCCCACCCTCACGCTCTATCGAACCGCCGGCCTGTCCTCGGTCATCCAGGGGCTCTCTGCAGCGGGCGATGCGCTCAACCCCATGCTCGACGATCCCCAAAAGAAGGCCGCGCTCATCAAGGCCGCCGAAAGCTGCTTTCATTACGAAGACGAGGTGGTGGACCTGCAGAGCTTTCTGGCCGGCGCCAAGGTGCCCCTCATCGATATGGCGCCGGCCTATGTCGACGGATTCCGCGGCCAATACATGGGCACCGACTATCGCCAGGTGAGCCCCTTTGCAGCCTACCTCCCGCACGTCCCCAGCCAGGACCAGTTGCACACCAACTGGTGGGCGATGCGATCGGAGCGGCAGCCAGGCGCCGACGTGAACGCCCTCATGGCCAGCATCCTCTCCTCCAGCCCGCCCCCGCATGACCGCAAGAAATGGCTGATGGATCAGGGGCAGGCGCTCAACAAGCTGTTCAGCAACCTCTATGTGCAGTATCCGGAGATGCTCTCGGTGTGCCCCGACGCTCGCCTCCAGGCGTCGTTGCAGGCGACCACCGAGCGCCCGCTGATGGATCTGCAGATGTCGGTCGACCACGTCATGATGGATATCCTGACCCACCACCTGCCGCCCGATCAAATCGATACGCAGGTGGGCACCGTGCACGATCAGATCCAGTCCTTGCTCAAGCCGTGGGCCGAGGCCACCAAAGGGGTCGACTTCAACGCCTATCTCGCCCGTTTCGACACGGCCGGTGGGCCGAAGAAGCTGGCCGATCGCATGCGGGCCAGCATCCTGACCGACGCTCGCACCGAGATGGCCAAACCCGTGGCAGGCTACCAGGGCATGGCCAGCCTGCCAGAGAGCTGGAAGACGTTCCAGAAACGCTTCGCCGACGTCCTGACCGACGAAGTGCTGCCCGCCCGGGTCGCTCAACTGACGTAGAAGGGCCCCTCCCATAGGAGTGGGAAGGTCCATGCCGTGGATATCTGGAGCACCCCGCTGGACGTCCCCGACGGGGTGCGCGCCCGCCTGGTTGACACGCTCTCGGAGGACGAACGAGTCAGAGCCGACCGCTTCTACTTCGAGCGGGATCGGCGGCACTTCCAGGTGGCTCGCGGCATGGTGCGCCACTTGCTGGGCCATGTCGCGGGGCTCGGCCCGGGGGCCGTGTCATTCCATTACGGCCCGCGGGGCAAGCCGTCGGTCGATGGCCTGGAATTCAACCTGTCGCACTCGGGCGAGCTGGCCCTCCTGGGCGTGTCGTTCGACCAGCCCCTCGGGGTGGACATCGAGCGGTGCCGCCCCATGCCAGACGCCGAGGCCATTGCCCGCCGCTTCTTCTCACCGCGGGAGTGCGAGGCGCTCCTGGCCCTGCCTGCAGAGGCGCGGGAGGAAGCCTTCTTTCGCTGCTGGACCCGCAAAGAGGCGTACATCAAGGCGCTGGGCAGCGGGCTCATGACGTCGCTGCAGGGCTTCTCGGTCGATGTTGGCGAGGTCGCACGAATCCTGGAGATCGCGGGGGACGACCCGAGGCGCTGGACCATGCACCGATGGAGACCTGCCCCGGGCTATCATGC
>DASYBA010000736.1:0-17189 GCA_036501005.1 Candidatus Xenobia bacterium
AGCGTGGACAGTGGTCAGCAGCCCGCATCCTGAAACGGCTAGCTACGATGTGTCCCTGGACGACGGCAAACGTCAACACACCATCAATTGCGGTAAAGTACCCAGCCGGGCCCAGAGGCGTGTCCTTGAAGTCATTCTGCACTCCCCGCTGGGTCAGGTGATTCTGCAGTTCCCCCGGTCCGAGATTGCTCCCGAGCTGGTAGACGGCCTGGTGATTCCCAAGGAGACCCGATGAAACGATGGTACTGGATTCCTGTCCTGCTGTTGGTCACCGGCTGTGGTCGCGTCCAGTGGCTCCCTACGTCGACGCCGATCAAGCCGTCCGTCATCGCACCACCGCCGGCCATCCCAGCCTACAAGCCACCACCGGATCTCCTGGCCGGCGTGGCTCTGCCCAGTCCAACGCCTGATGCTGTCAACAACGATGAACTGGATACCATCATCAAGGGCGGTGCCTACCTGAACGAAGACCTGGCCCACCGCCTGCTGGCCGACGAAGCGGAAGCCCTGTTGGTACACCACGAATGGGATGAATTGCAGGATCTCTGCACCGACTACGAGCTCTACCGAAGCGACTATGCTTTCGATCGCTGGGGCCTGTACGGCTTCCTGCACAACGCGTTCTGGAAGGACTCGGCGTCGTTGGATGATCTTTCGCTGGTGGATGCATGGCGATCCGCCCGTCCTGACTCGCCTTTGCCGTATGATGCTCTGGCCCTGGCACATGTAAGCTGCATGTGGAATCAGATGAGGCCGGGTGCCGAGCCAATCGAGCCCCCACAACAGGTGATGGCGCATTCGCCGGAGGCGGACCGACTGTTGTTCGAGTCGGATCACCGCATTCGGGGCAGCGCCATCTATGGCTACAAGTGGCTGTGGGCCTTGATCATGGAGACCAGCATGGAGGTCGCTGCCAGCTATGCCCAGCCCCATGTAGACGTCATCCGCTCGCATCTCAAAGATGCGATCCAGAGGACACAGATGCCGGCCCCGTACTTGTCTCTGGCCCGTTTCTGGGCTCCTTCGTGGCACCACCACGACCCTACCTTGCTGCTATCGTACGCGGACGAGATGTCCAGACAGACGACCTATCTGGGCCCGGACGAAATTTTTGCCCTGTGCGCAGTGGGGGGGAGCGACCCCTTGACCGGCGATCTGGCGGGTATCGACCCTCAGCACTGGCCCCATCTGCGAAACGGTCTCATCGGCCTCTTGAAAAGGACGCGCGGCGATCGGCAGTGGGCCAACTGGCTGGGTCGCTGCGCGGTGGCGGCCGGCGACCTGGCGACGGCGAAGGCGGCTCTGGATCGGCTGGGAGACGACTGGCTGCTAGAGGTATGGGGTTCCCACGACACGGTGACCCGCAGCAGGGCCCTGATCGCCTCGCGGCCGCCTGCTGCGCCACCGGAGTCGGTACCCCCGCTGGCTCCGCCGGTCGTCCCTCGCGGGGAGGAGATGCGCTTTGTAACCGGAATGGATTTCGGCCCTGCGGAGTTCACTGACGAGGTCAACTACCTCTTCCTGCAGCATCGCTTTGCCGCGTTGGACGCCATCGCCGAACGCCTGCGAAACCGCAGCCGCCCGCGAACCGACGTGGTCGCCAGGATTGCCCCAGGCACCGGCAGCCTGGCCGACGGGCGGACTCTCGACAACTTCTATGCCGCCTTGAGTCCACCACAAGACGCCCACTATGTCGAGACCGCCCTGGCGGCCTTTGCAGATTGGCAGGCGATGGCACCGAAATCCACTGCGGCCATGGTGGCGGCCGCCAACGCCTGGATCTCTTACGGCTGGTTGGCTCGTGGCAGCGGATATGCCAACTCTGTGAGCTCCGAAGGATGGCGTTTGCTGGCCGAACGCGTGTCACGGGCGGACTTGCTGTTGGCCGAAGCCGAGAAGCTAGGCTGCCGCGATGAAGCGATGTACACGACCTGGTTCAGTGTGGGAAAGGCACAGAGTTGGCCGCTGGAGCAGTTCCAGCATCGCTTTGAGCAAGCGGTGGCCGCCGAGCGACCTGGCTCCTGGCACGCCTGGTACGCGATGACTCAAGTGCTGCTCCCCCGCTGGTTCGGGTCCTATGCAGCTCTGCAGGCGTACGGTCAACGCGCCGGCGCCCATGCAGGTCCCTGGAAAGGGCGGGCGATGTTGCCGATCGTGGCGCAAGCGCTCTCCTCCTATCCCGAGGACTGGTCCCAGGTCGAGGGACGAGGAACGTTCTCGTGGCCCATCGTGCGTGCCGGTCTGGGCGACCTGTTGGCCCAGACCCAAGGTTCCGCACACGTCGATGGCCTCAACATTGCTGCCCATCTGGCCTGGCAAGCGCGTGACATCCCCTACCTCCACAAGGTCCTCAAGCCTCTGGGTCATGACCTTCGGTCAGGCATCTTTGGGACGGACTGGGACGCCTTCCAACGGTGGCTCAACCTGACCGCTCTACCGCTACGGTTCGACGAACTCGGGGCCGGCTACATCGACGCAAAAGGCCGGAGACATCCGAGCGATGTCCTACCGATCAGTGCCCGGGAAATCACCCTCGACGTCATTCTCCGGCATCGCCCGGCCACCGCTGACGTCGTAGTCTCCGACCGACTCGACGAGCCGCCGTGGAAGGATGCCCACGGACACTCCCATGCACGTCAGGGGGGGCCCCCGCTGACCTTGCATGCGCTCTACAGTGCCCGGGCGATGTCGCGGTTCTCCCTGGAACCAGGACGCCGACAGTGGACCACCGGGCACTATCGGATTACTGAGCTCGTCAACGGCAAGCCACTACTGACCCACGACTTTTACGTCCGATAGGGGTGTACTCGTGCCTCCCGCGGCGCCCCCCTCTGGAGGGGGCCGGGGGGGACGGTCGAAACCGCTCGCATGAAGAAATTTCTTGTCGTTCTGCTGACCTTTGTCACCCTCTGCCCCGCCTGGGCCCGATGCAAGGATCCCGCAGAAGCGGCCCAGCAGTTCCTGCGGGCCGTCGCCGCCGGGCGCCACCGGGAGGCCTGGAGCCTGATGTCGACCCACAGCCAGCAGTTTTGCGTCGTGCAGGTCGCCAACCAGCGCCACGTCAGCCTGAGTCGTGCCGAAGCGATGCTGGGTCGCGACGATCCCAGCCTGCGCACCTGGTGGGAGGGCGTCCAGAAGACCTCCCGCGCCCAGGACTGGGCCGGCAAGCAGTTCACCAGCGGCAACATCTACGGCAGCAAAGGCACCGCCTTCATCGGCGGCCTCACCGGCCACATGGAGTTCACCTGCTACAAAGGGCCTGACGGCTGGAAGTTCGACTACCCCGAGACCTACCACCTCAAATAGCCCAGCCAATCGCATTTCGTTGCGGACTCTTAACGGAATATTCTGAAATCTTAACTTTTCAGATGCAATCGCAACTTTTCGTTGATATTGGTTCGCTTCCCGTGCCCTCCTCGGGGTGATAGCATCCAATTGGACCCGAGCGGAAAGAGCACGGCGTGGCAGTGTCTGCTGGCGCGCGCTTTTGTTGGAGGATGAAGGCATGTTGATGACCACCCACCAGCCACCCCCTGCGCCCCCGCCACCTCCTCCACCCCCGCCCCCCAGGCCCAAGTCCCAGCCGCATGGGAACGGCCCCAGCCATCCTGCCCCACCGGGCGACCGCGTGCATCTCTCTGCAGAGGCCCAAGGCCACGGAGATAACCACGCCAGCTCGGCCCACCCCATCGTAGCGGCGGTCCGGGGCCAAGCCCCTCCTTCCCCCCCGAGCCACGGCCCCAGCCCGTCACAGCGGCAGTCCAGCGAAGAACTGGCCGCCGCCAACGCCGCCGCGCCCGGCGTCTCGCAACCGGGTGCCCAAGTCACCCAGCAGGTCACCTCGGGCGCCGGCCAGGCTCGCAGCACCACCGACATTACGCACAACGGCACCACGGATCACACGGAGGCCGTGACCACTTTTGCCCAGGGCAACCTGCGCCAGGCCTTCTCCCGGGATCCGCAGGCCAACGGCAGTAGCGTGAACACCCTGAACCGGCTGTCCGCGGCCAACCCCGGCCCTCGGACCCCCACCGACTCGGACGGGTCCCATCCCGATCGGACGACGGTGACCCAGGTCACCCACACCCAGACCAACGCAACCGGCCAGCAGACCACGCTGCAGAAGACCCGCACCTACGCGCAGAGCACGTCGCTTCCTCGTCTGACCAGCAGCACGCCCGGTGCCATGCATACCGCCCTGGGTGATTTCCCCGTCAATCCGGGCGGCACCCACCGCACCGAGAGCATCACTGTCGGTCAGACCG
The DNA here is from genome assembly GCA_036501005.1 of Candidatus Xenobia bacterium. Lineage (GTDB taxonomy): Bacteria > Vulcanimicrobiota > Xenobia > RGZZ01 > DASYBA01 > DASYBA01. Next base: position 4,266 of record DASYBA010000736.1, read on the forward strand.
CCGATGGCCAGGGACATCTGCAAAACGGGTGGCAGGCTTCCAGCCAGTTGTCGCTGCAGGTTGGCGACCATGGAGGCACCGTCACCGAGACCCAGACTCAAGACAACACCGGGGCCAAGAGCAACGTAACCGAAGCCCGGGGCGTCTTCACGGGCCGATCGCTGGGCACCAGCACCTCGGTCCCGGGCCTTGGCCTGCGGTCCGACTTCCAGAAGCGTTTGCCGTCGGGGCCAGTGAACGTTCGCCAGGTGCAGACCAGCACGCCTGGTGGCCCTACCCAGACCAGCTTCCAATATGGCGACTATGACAACCCGGCCGGCAATGGACGAACGGTCACGCAGAACCTGACCGACAACACGCTCACCTATCGCAACGCCCACTCCGACTCACACGGCGTCCAGTCCGTCGACCAGCAGACCGACGTCAACGGGTCGGCGGCCTATCAGACCGTCCATGCCACCTACCAGCCGGACGGGACCTACACCAACGACACCACCACCTACGGCGCCAATGGGAAGCCGCAACTGGACGTCAATACCCAACGAAAGGTCCAGGGGGTGTCGGTGCAAAGCGACCCGGCCGCTGATCCGGGCTATCGAAGCCGCTTTCTGCAGGCGGCCGGGCACTCGCCTGTCTACCAGACGAGCACCAAGACCACGGCGGGCTATGGCAAGGGGGCCACCTCCGAGATCCTCAATCAATATAACCTCAACGGTTCGCCCGTCGAACTGGCGACCGCCAGCGGGACCGATACCCAACACCACGCCGTCCAGGCCTCCATGCTGCTGGACCCGTCCAATCCGGCGGGGGCCGTCAGCCTCCATGACGTCGCCGGACACGCCCATTTCCAGACTGGTGCCCAGGCACCCCAGGGTGCCGACAGCCAGGGTCTGGCGAGCGACTCCCTCATGGCCGCGGGCGACAAGCTGCGCACCACGCTTGGGCACAGCAAGGCGGCCGGACCCCTGGCCCTGGCCCAGTTGATCCCGCAGACCTGGCAAAGCGTATCGAATTTCAGCACGGCCCATCCCCAGGACACTCTCGGCGGGGCGCAGAGCCTGGCATCCGATGTTTCCCTGGCCGCCGGGTCTACCCAGAAGCTGGCCGGCACCCAGACGGGCGGGAAGGTGCTGGGCGGGGCCCAGAGCGCGGTCGACTCCGGCTCCGAGCTGGTCAAAGGTGCCGGAGGGGAAGTGGGCGGCTTCCTGGGCCTGGGTCTGGGCGGCTGGGAACTAAGCCAGGGTCAATACCTCAATGGCGCCAGCGACACCGTCGGTGCTATCGGCACGGGCATATCGACCGTGTTGCCCGAGGTCGGGGTGCCCCTCACGCTGACGGCCGAAGGCGTCAAGCTTATCGAAGGCTCGGGCGGCGGCACGCACGCCCTCACCATACCCTGACGGTTGGGTCAAAGACCCCATGCCACCTCGGAGTCGTCTGGAATTGCCCAGCGCCTGGCCTCCTGCACCGAGGTGTTCTCCTCGGGACGTCCCAGGGCCACGTTGAGGCGCATGCTGGCGTCGCAGAAGCGGGCAAAGTCGGTGCGGAGCCAAGGTCGGGACAGGTTGGGGACGACCATGGCAGCCGCTTCGTCCAGGCGCCCCTGCGCCAACCGGATCTCGATGAGGAGCGCCAGGCCCCGACCGTGCTCTCTCGGCATGACCAGGACCATGGCTTCGGCCTCGTCCAACCGCCCCTGCTTGATGAGGATAGTGACCAGGTCTAGCTGCAGCTCCAGGCTGGAGGACTCTTTCACCAGAGCCTGTCGAATCAGCGCTTCCGCCTCGCCGTACCGCTCCTTTCGATAGGCTTCGAGAGCCGTATCGATCAGTAGCGCGACGCCCTGGCGGTGCTCGACGTGCGGGTCGGGACGCAGTTCGAACGCCATGAGGCGGATGTCCCGCCACTCGCCCTTCATGTACATATGCACGCTCGGCTGCTCCAGCACTTTGGCGTCCTGCAGCCAGCGTACCACAGACCAGCGCAAGGCGTCCTCCCCGGCCTGGCCCTGGGCGAACTCCAGCAGGAGGGCCCAGAGACGGCCGGCCCGGGCCACCTCGAGGGCCAGGCGGCGGGCTGCCGGATCGGATCGGAAAAGGAGCACGGGGAGTAGCTTGATAAGGGGCGGATGCGCTTTCTCGAGCGCGGTCGCGGCCTCTTCTCGGCGGTGCTCGCTGTCCGCCTGCAAGGTCCGGCCGATGAGCGCGGTCTGGGTCTTGACGAAGCGGCTGCCCAGCCAGTCTTCGAGCCGCAGGGCAAAGGGGCCGTGACGTTCGGCCGGAGGGCGCTCCAGGTCGGCCAGGTTGTCGGCCGCCAACGACCAGCCGGGGTGTCTCTTACGGGCGGCGTTCAGAAACTGGCGGGCGGCATCCTCCTGCCCCAGAAAGGCAGCGGCGATGCCGGCCCAGGCGAGAATGCCGGCCGCGTCGTCGTCCGATGTGATGGTAGCCAGGTCGAAGCTTTCCAGGGTGGTGACGACGCCTGCATCGTCGGCCACGAACGACAACGCTCTCAGCTTTTCGAACACGACCCCAGGCGATGTGTTGGGCAGGCCCTGGAGGCGTTCTGCGTACGATTTGGCGGCTTCGACGTTGCCTTGCATGCAGAGCGCGCGGACGGCCACCTGCAGGCCATGGAGGCTGTTGGCATCGACCTCCAGGGCTCTTGTCGCCAGGGCCAGCGCGTCCTCACACTGGTCCTGCTGCAGGGCCAGTTGAGCGCCGGTGGAGAGCGTCCAATCGTCGTGAGGCCACCGTTCGAGCACCTGGCGGGCCTGGCGCAACGCCTCCCGGAGGTCGTCTCGATCGACGGCCATGCGCACCATCTCCTGGCCGCGGCGCAGGGCCCAGGCCTCGTCGACGGGCATGTCGGGTGGAAAGTCCTTGAGGAGCGTCTCCCGCGCTTCAAGCAGGGGCGCGGGGGGAAGCTGGGGCGGGGAGGGTTGTCCGGGCTTGAGTCCCAGAAGCTCCAGGCCGCGGAACGGATAGCCTTGCTGGATGCTGATGAGACCCAGCAATTGACGGTGGGCTTCGGCCGGCTCGACGACGAGGAGGGCCTCGAGAGCGTCGCGGAGCTGGGCCGGGCGGTCCAGGTTTCGATAGGCGACGACCAGCAGGCGGAGCACGTCTACCTGGTTGGGGGACTTCTGGCGCAGCGCCTCGAGCCGTCTGACGGCTTCGTCAGGCTGGGTGTCGAGGAGGGTGCGTGCGGTGTGGAGTTCGGCCTGCAGGGCGGAGACCCGCCGCTTATTCACGACCAGACACCATGCTGATTTGTTGGCATTTTCCCTTTACTGTCCGTGTTTCTTGTCTCTCAGGAGAGGTCATGACAATTCACCAGAATTCCTTTCAACCGCCACCGAAACCGCCACTTGATTCTTGAATATGGAGATTACCCTATCTCAAAGAATTACGTCGCCGTATGGGTTCTCGCCAGCGGCCTGCCTGCGGTCCCACTCCGCCTTGCGTTTGGCGTCCCTCTGCTCCCTGGCTGCCTGGATCTCGGCCTGCCGCTCCTGAAGGTCGTCGAGACGGCCCAGGGCTAGCTCGTACCATCCCCTGAGTAAACCCCTCGCAGCATCGATCTGCTCTGCCCCTAGGAGGCTTTCGACGAAACGGGCTGCCCAAACCAGATCGTCCATCTGACGGGTCAACCCAGTCATCCCGTCACGTAGCACGGCTACGCCGGCCTCAACCTCGGAACGAGTCTGTTGCACCAGGGCGTCCGTCGGCTGCTGCTCTAGCGCTCCCGCAAGCTGGCCCAGCGTCACGGTAAACTCGCCAACCTGGTCACGTATCTTCGCCAGAGCTTCGCGGGTTGATTGCGAGGAGGGTGCCGAAAGCCCCATGGCACGCTTCGCCAAAGCTGCCGCCTCCAGCGAAGGCCCGGTCCTCTGCAAGTCAAGTTCAAGGCTGGCCGCCTGCTTCTGGGTCTGCTCGAGTTGACGCAGCAAGAGCTGCAGCGTCTGCTTGAGCTGTGAGAGGGCAGCCTCGCCTTCGGCTGCCCCGGGCTGATGAAACCAGGCGACGTCCCGTTCTAGAACCTGTGCCACTTTGGCCATTCGGCGGTTGGTCGGGTCTCGCTCACCCGTTTCCCAACGGGAGATTACGCCCTCTGCAGACACACCGACGGCCCGAGCGAGTTCGAGTTGGGTCATTCCTGCTTCGAGACGGGCTTGCCGTATACGGGCACCGAGTTCCTTGGACACTGCCACCGCCTACACCAATTTGGTAAGTAAAACTTTCCGAAGAGGGCTTGATTCCCTTTCAACCTTATGGTAAGGTTGCATTACCGCACAGGTAACCACACCTCAACGGAGGCCACTCAAGCATGAGCCCCATCGGGAAACGCATACTCGGAGCCATTGGGCGGGAGAGTATCACCAGCCTCGCCCGCCGCATCGGCGTTAGCCGGACCACTGTGCAGGGCTGGCTGGCTGGTCGATACCAGCCCAATTGGGAGAGGCTCGCAGTGATCTCCGCCCAGACTGGCATCCCTGTAGAGACGCTGACCCAGGACATCTTCTCGCATCACCAGGCGAGGAGTGGAGGCACCACGCCCGCTCATGGTAAGCGGGACAAGATAGGAGTCACCCCATGACGCGGCGGCTGGCCGAGCCAGAGGTTGTCCAGCCGGCGGCCCTGTCCATCGAGGAGGCCTGCGCCTACCTCGGCGGGCTCTCCCCGGCCGGCCTGTATCGGATCAAGTCTGAGATCGGCTCCGTGCGCATCGGGCGGCGAACGGTCTACATGAGGGCAGACCTGGACGCCTACCTCGCACGGCACCGCCAATCGCCACGTCGGGAGCGCCTCTGAGATGTTTCGCCCGTATACATGAGGCCATGTCAACGACTCGTACGTTTCGGACCCAGCCGAATTAGTTGACATACCCATCAAGAGAAAGAAGCCACCCTGATGCCGCTATCCAAGCACGCCGCCGACAACCTGCAGGATATCACCTTCCCAGCCTGCCTGCCGATGTTCCGCGAAGCTGACATCCAGGGCGTGCATCGCCCGCTGCTGGCTATTTTCGACATGCCGCACCGGCGAGCGGTCCGATTGTGCCAGGGATACGCGCTGAAGCACACGGTCGACGGCGACATAGAGGAAGATATCCCCACGCCGTGGCCCGCCCTGATGGAGGCGTGGAAGGCGGTCGCCTCTGGCCAACCCTGGCCCGACCCACTCATGGACGCGAAGACAGGTCTGCCGGTGCGAAACCAGTTCGGCCAGGTGCGGAGGCCCCAGGGTAGCCTGCACAGGATGCAGATCGAGGCCATGGGATTACTCGAGCGCTGGTGGCAGACGAACCATATCGATTCAGTTGAACAGATCAGGGAAGGTTACGAGCACCTCGAGAAGCAGTGGGAGGCCAAACGCACCGGCTACGCGCCGAACCGCCGATGTGTTATGCCGCCCCCGCACGAGTGCGACGACGTCCACCCCGTTGGTCGTTCCGACCAGGCCGAAAACGACAAGAAGATAACGACTGCGATGGCCAGTCTCTGGATTGGCAGAACGGAATCTCCAGACAAGACGGAATTGAGCCGGAAAAGCGGCGTCGGCCGCAAGACCTGTGATCGGTATCTAGGCCGGTACGAGGCCGCCATCGACACGGTCAGGGGCATGACGTTTGAGAAACGGAACGCTTGGCTACAACGGCTGGTCGGGTAGCATGACAGATATCAGGACAGTTATCCGTCGATTTGTCCGCAAGCCTATGCGATACTCGTCACATCACACGTGACGAGGAGACCGACGATATGGTAACCGCAGCGCCCGTCCGCACCGAGCAGATCCACGTCAGATTGACCCAGCGTCAAGCAACCATCGTCCGCACCCTGGCTGCCCGTCAGGGGCTAGCGCCCGCCACGTACGTCCGCCAGCTCATCGCTCTTCGCATTCAAGCCGCCGAGGAGGCTGCCCGCCCCGTCTATCGTTAGACCCCCAAACGCGACGAGAGCGCCTCCGCCGCCACAGCATCTAGCGCTCCCGCCGTCCGAAAAGGAAGTTGCTACGTGCAAAATCTATCACACAAGGCCCGCTACCGTCAACCCCTACAGCGGCAGTCGCAGCGGAGAACTGGATGAGTCCGGCAGTCCCCCCAGACGTAGCCCGTTACCTGGCCGGGCGCGTCGTTGGACTGCCGGAGGAGTTGCCACCGGCCGCTGACGATCACTGGACTGAGGTCATGCAGGCAGCTCGAGCGGCGAACGGAAACATTCTGGCCGTCCTCGAGGAGCGCCTGACCAAACAAGGATTGCAGACCCTCCTGGCCGCCGACCTCACAGCACCCCAACAGGCCAATCCGACCGCACAGGCGACCACAGAGAGATGGCCCGATCCCATCGGACAGGCGGCGTACCACGGCGTCACCGGCGATATCGTGCGGGCTATCGAACCACACACCGAGGCAGACCCCGCAGCCCTGATGGTGCAGTTCCTGGTCAGCTTCGGGAATCTGATTGACCGGAGGCCCTACTTTGTGGCCGAGGCCACGAAGCACTACACCAACCTGTTCGCCGCCGTCGTGGGTCGCAGCGCCAAAGGCCGCAAGGGCACGTCATGGGGGCACATAGAGAGACTGCTGGGCGCCGTCGACGACCGCTGGCATCAAAGCCGTGTTGCATCGGGCATGCAATCTGGCGAGGGCCTCATTCATGCCGTCCGGGACCCCGTCATCCGACACAACGACGACGGAACGGCCGTTACCGAGGACCCAGGCGTTACAGACAAGCGCTTGCTCGTCGTGGAAAGCGAGTTGGCGTCCGTTATTCGTCGATTCGAGCAGACGGGGAATTCATTGTCTGCGATCATCCGCCAGGCCTGGGATGCTGGCAACCTGTCTTCTCTGACCCGCAACTCCCCGGCCCGCGCAACCAATGCGCACATATCGATTATCGGCCACATCACCCGCGATGAGTTGCTGCGGGTGCTGGGTGACACAGAGATCGCGAACGGCTTCGCCAACCGCTTTCTCTGGGTCTTGTCTCGCCGCAGCAAGTTACTCCCGGACGGCGGTGGGTCCTACGAGTTGGGCTCAGCGTTGCACCAGATCACCAACGCATGGGAGCACGCGGCAGCAGTCGGCGAACTCCGACGGGACAGCGAGGCCAGAGACCTATGGCATCGGGTGTATCCCATTCTGTCCGCCGAGCGGGGAGGCATGCATGCGACCGTCGCAAGCCGCGCTGAAGCCCAGGTGATGCGACTGGCCCTGGTTTACGCAGTCCCAGTGTGATTCGGCGGCCGCACCTGGAAGCGGCTCTCGAAGTCTGGCGCTACTGCGACGAATCCGCAGCCTGCATCTATGGCGACTCGCTCGGCGACCCCGTTGCAGATACCATCCTGCGGGCCTTGCGCCAGAAGGGGGAAGCGGGCATGACCCGCACCGAGATCACAGAGCTTCTTCAGAAAAACCAGAAGGCCGCCCAGATAGACCGAGCCCTGGCCCTGCTAGAACAATTTGGACGGGCCCGCTCCATGACGGTCTCGGCCAGCAAGGGTCGACCCACGACCCGATGGATCGCCGTCACCGCGGCCAGTCCCGCAGCGAGTGCCAGTGTCGTCCCCTGATGTCGGCCAGACTCTCGCCGACGTCCTCCAAGCCGACGGTATCGACCTGGAGGCAGATTCCGGTTGGTTCGGTGGCTCCTGCCCGCAGTGCGGCGGCCAAGACAGGTTCCAGGTCAACCCCAGTCGGACGATCTGGAAATGTCGCCAGTGTCATGACGATTGGGGCGACGTCATCGACTATGTCCGCCATCGAGACGATGTAGACTACCACGAGGCCTGTCGGCGCCTGAGGCTGGACCCCGACAACCCGCATGGGGACCGGGAGGCCGAGGCTCCCCTGGCCGATCGGTGCAAACCAGACACGGAGCCAGACGATAGATGGCGGGACCGTGCCGTTGGATTCTATGAGTTTTCAGAGAACTACCTCTGGGGTCCAGACGGCCAGCAGGCCATCGCCTGGTTGCGGCGACGTGGTTTCACAGACGAGACCATCCGCCAGCGGCGTCTCGGATTGTTCCCAGGTGGCCGCATGCTCAGATTCCAGACGGCGGTAAAGTACCCGAAGTGGCACCCCCTCGCCGGGCGATGGCGGGATGTTCGCTGCATCACCATCCCTTGGCTCTTGAATGGCAGGCTGTGGGGCGTCCGATACCGCTTCCAGATCCCCGTTGAGGAATGGTCAGAGGGTTCCGATATCCCCCGGAATCCCCCCAAGTATAAGCACCTGACGGGCTCAATCATGCCAGTCTATGGAGCCGACAACTTCGTCGGTCACCGCGTCGCAGTCATCACCGAGGGCGAGTTTGATGCCGTGTTGCTTCACCAGGAGGCGGGTGACTTGGTGGGTGTCGCCACCTTCGGATCGGCTGACGCCAGGATGCACACCCAGGCCATTCTGCGCCTGCTCCCTCTCCATCGCATCCTACTGGTGCTCGACGCCGACGCTGCCGGAACCGCCGGAGCTGACCGCCTGGCCGGCATGATGAGCCGTGCAGTGCGGGTGCAGGTTCCTCTGGGGAAGGACATCACCGAGTTCCGCCAGGCCGGCGGCAACTTGCGCCAATGGGTCCGATATCTGCTGGCTGTCCACGGAGAGCCACAACCACAGCAGAACACCTCGGGCGCTGGGTTGCTGGAGCCAGGCAAAGGCCAGGTCGTCTACCTGTAAACAGCGGGCTTGCGTGGGCTCAGGAAACTTTCCTGAGCCCATTCGTCGAGGCGTGACCCTTTCTGTCCAAAGGCGTGCATGAACAGTGGGCATTAAGAATGGCTTCCCGCAATGCTTTGTTTTGCGGAGGAGGTGCGAACCCGCATGAGTAGGCTTTTTACGTTTCTTTCTCCTTGACCCTGTTTCTTGGACCCGCATGAAGACTATCTCTTTTGTATTTATTCGTATAATTCGTATAGTTCGTATGTGCAAAGGAGAGAGTAGTTAGAGACACACTACAAAGGCTTTGTGTCGGCACATGGTACGAAATTAACGATATTACGAAATAAATCGACCGATCCAGTTCTGGTGCGGGTTGGTAAAACACACCGAAAATGTCCTATTACGAAAAAAGCCTACCGGTGCGGGTTTGCCCGATGGCATACAGGGAAAACGCTGTCTTGGTGCGGTTCAGAATGGTGGTACATCCAACGTCGCCTGCCCCTCCGGCCGGTCCGAGACCAGACCAGTTACGAACTTAACGAAATTAACGAAGTAAACCACAGGACAGATGTCGGGACAGGTATCTATCGATATGTCCTGCTGCCTATGCGATACTCGTCACGTGACACGTGACGAATGGAGAGAAGGCACGACGTTCCAGCGGCTGCACACCGCCTGTGCCAAGTTGCGCATCCGGGTGACCGGCACGCGGGCAGCCACGTGTGCCCACGAGGCTGGGCACGCTGTAGCGGCCGACGCATTGGGAATTGCGATAGACGTGATCACGACCTGGCCATTCAACGGCCTGGACGGCGGTTTCTGGGAAGCATGGATGTCAACTCCGGCTGCCCCACAAAGTAGGGTCATTCTACACCTGGCTGGCGCCGTCGCAGAAGCTCTATTCACTGGTCGTCCCGAGGCATGGGTGCTTGAGCGCTACGCCGCCCACGACTGGGCCCGCGCTGTCGAGATCATGGACGACACCGAGGCCGCCGTGCGTCGTCTGTTGCCGGCGACGAGGTCGCTGGTGCAGGAGCGCATTGATGAGATCGACCTGGTGAGCGCCGCTCTGCTCCGTGAAAGAGATCTGTCAGGGGCTCAGGTCGAGGAGATCTTGGGCCGGCATTGGCGTGCCCAGCGGCGGCTCCAGCGGAGGGCGTCGTGATCTACGACCTTGCGACATTGCCGAGAGGAGCGCAGCATGACCTACCCCGATCCTGACACTATGGACCCTGACACCGGCTCCGGCCATCAGGCCCCGGCCCACGTCTCCGACCCGGGCGCTGAGGCCCGTCTACCGACGCGTCGGGCACAGGTCTTGGCCCTCCGGGTCACAGGACTGTCCTACCGCCGCATCGGCGAGCGGTTGGGCGTGTCTCACGACACCGTGGCACGTGACCTGGCCGCCGCCCTGAGCGAGCTCCAACAGACAAACGCTGCAGAAGCCCAGGCTCTCCGTGAGCTGGAGCTCTGCCGCCTGGATAAAATGTCACGCGTCGCCTGGCGTTTGACCCGCAAGGACGACCCTGGGCTCCAATTGTTCGCTCTCGACCGCCTGCTCCGCATCAGCGAACGACGCTGCAAGCTGCTGGGATTGGATGCAGCAAGGGATTCGACAGTCGCCGTCGATGTCACCGTGACCACCCGTGGAGCCGTGGTCGCAGGTTTCACCATCGAGGAAAAAGCGGAGCTGCTGCAGCGCCTCAAGCGCGGCGAGGACCCGCCCGAACTGGCTGGCCCGCGGCAACCGGCGCTGTCTTCTGGGGGTCGGTCATGAGCGACAGCCCGCACCCCCAACGCGTGACCGCCAGCTCGGAGCGCCACAGCCGCTTTGTCACGGCGTTCCTGGACCCCGACGGCCCCGGCTTCATGAACGCCACCCAGGCGGTCATCGCTGCCGGCTACAGCCCCACCGGCGCCAACCGGACGGGGTATCGCCTGTTGACTTTTGTTGACATCCGGGCGGCCATCGGCGAAGCCCGCCAGGCCAACGCCGAGCGGTGTGCCGTCAATCGCGAGCGGGTACTCACTGAGCTGGCCCGCATCGCCTTCGCTGACATTCGCACCTTCGCACAGTGGGGCACGCAGGACGATCCCCAGGCGCCGTGTGTCCACTTTCTGCCTTCGGAGGGCTTGTCGGACGACGACGTCGCCGCTGTGGCAGAGGTCAGCGAGTCTGTATCGGAACAAGGCTTCCGCAGCCTGAAAGTGAAGCTCCACGATAAGCTGGCAGCGCTGCGCGAGATCAACAAAATGCAGGGCTGGGCGAAGGAAGAGGCGACGGTCAACGTCCGTCTCGGTCCGTTTGAACTCCGCCTGCAGCGCCTCCACGAGATGAGCGATGAGGAGCTCCTGGAACTCGACCACCGGACCCGGTCGGATGAAGACCTGCCGGCGCTGCCCACCGGAGGGAGCCGATGACGCCATCTCCCAGCCCCACCCTACAGGCACATGCCCTGGTCCACGGAGATCGGGGCGCCGCCTATGGTCCGCCGGCCCAGGACTTCGCCCGCACGGCTGCCCTGTGGACCGCCGTGCTGGGCGACAAGTTGGCGCCAGGCGCGTCCATCACAGCCCACGACGTCGGCCTGCTGATGGCCGCGCTAAAGCTCTCACGGCTGGCGCACGGCTATCATGCCGATTCGGCGGTGGACCTGGCCGGCTACGCCGAGTGCCTCGCCATGGTGCACAACACTGAGGCGGCCGCACCCCCAGAACCCACAGCCGAGATCATGGCTTCCGCGGCCGCCAGGCTGGGTCAGATACGGCGATCCCAGTTGGATACGCTCCCGACGGACATCCAGCGAGCCGTGCTGACCTTGCTCATAGCACAGGACGACGAGAAGTTGGACCTGGGGAAATTCCCCGCGTCCAACAGTCAACCGGAGCCCGACAGCCCCGGCTCTGGAGAGCAGCATGAATAGGCTTCAGGAAATTTGCCTGATGCCTATTCAACGAAAACCATTGAGGAAACTTTCCTCAATGGTTATTGACAATGGCAGCGCTTGCCTGCCTGTCCAATCAACGGACAGCACGTTGATCCTGACAAGAGAACGGGCTTCCACAGACTTCGTTGACAACGCCTCAGATTCGATAGAAAGGCCTGCAGATCCATGACCCTCAACGCCGTCTTCAACATCCCTGGCCACGTTCACCAGGCCGTCGGGACCATGCATCCGAGCCTCGTGACCGCGCCGAAGCCCAGTCGCGCAAACCAGGGGCAGCAGCGTCACCTCTGCCCTTCGTGCCACAGCCTTTTGCGGATCGATCGCATGGAGGTCTGGGCTCCAGCGGAAGGATGGCGGGCGGTCACCCGCGCAACCTGCGATCGGCAATTCGATAAAAACAGGCGCTGTACTACCCGGATGGAGATCGACAGCATGGCGATCCCGGGCCGCCCCGATCCCGTTCTGCCGACCGGTGGGAGCCCGGCATACGTGCTGGACGGCCGCCCCCAGAACGCCGCAGGAGGCCACGTCTGATGCAACCGATGACCCTCCGCGAGGCGCTCCCGGCGGTCTATGGGGCTGTGACGTCCGACGACGCCTTCCAGCACGAGATAGCGTGCCTTCTGTCCGCCCACCCAGCCACCGAGCGCCTCGAAGACGAGCTGGCCGCCGCTGGCCATCCAAGATTCGTCGACTGCGAGTATGCAACGGCAGTCGACTTCCCCCACGATCCGAATGAAGACGAATGCGAGGATAAACCATGGCTGACGCAACACGTGCAGTAGTCATCCAGATCCGGGCGGAGAAAGACGCCAGCGTCGACGCGGCGGCCAACGCCATCGCTGCCTCCCTGGGCAACATCGATACCGGCCTGGCCGGGGTGTCGAAAGCCGTTAAACTTATGGCCGCCGAGATGGTGGCTGGCTTCGATGACACCTACGCGGCAACGAAACGACTTTCCCAGGGTATCAGTCAGGACCTGCGGGCGGGGTTCGGCACTCTCGATGCCGACCTCCAACGCCTAGCCCAGAACGTCGACGGCCTCAACCAGCCGCTCCAGCAACTCTCCGAGACCATCCAGAAGGGTGTTCGATACCAGACCGCAGCCCTTCGGGGAGAGCTGGAGAGCCTCCGGGATGACATTCGAACTTTGGTTTTGGTCCAGGTTCAACAAACCGGCCTGCTGGGGGAATCTCTCGTCAAACAGAAGGACAACCTCGACCAGGTCGGGCAGTCTGGTACCGCTGCATACGCTGCCATTTCCGCCGTGCTGGACGGCGTCATTGTCAAGGCGGTCGCTACCCGGGCAGAG
>DASYBA010000737.1:0-2721 GCA_036501005.1 Candidatus Xenobia bacterium
GATGATGGGTATGGGCGTCATGGGCGGCTTCGGTGGAATGGGCATGGGCGGTATGGGCGGCGGCATGAACCCAATGATGATGATGATGATGATGATGATGATGCAGATGGAGCAGCAGATCGGCCAACTGCAGGGCGGCCAGCAGGGTGGCCAGTGTGGTGGCGGCCAGGGCTTCAGCCCGTTCGGCCAGCTCCCGCAGTTCGGCGGCGGCTACGTTCCTGGGATGGGTATCCCGGGCGGCTTCCCCGGCGGCATCATGAACGCCTAGAGCCTGACGAGTTCCGGAAAGAGGAGCCGCGAGGCTCCTTTTTCGCGCGTCTGGGAGAAGATTTCATGGCCATACCTCTGAAGCTGATGGACAACCACAAAGGCGCACTCCAGTTCTGGCAGGAGTTGGGGGTGTCGGGGGCCACCTGCGTCCACGTCGATGCCCATCTCGACGCCAGCAACTTCGGGGTCCCGGAGCCGGGTGAACTGGAACATCCTGAGATCAACTGTGGCAACTTTCTCTTGCCCGCCCTCCACCAGGGCCTGGTCGAACACCTCATCTGGGTCGTTCCTCCCCACCTTGCCGATGGTCAGCCCCTCCTGCCGTGGGCCCGCCACGAGCTGCAGAACTGGATGTGGCTGACGGCCGATGAATTCCGTTCGCTCCATCTCGACGGCCCTCGGGTAGAGGGAACGATGGCTGGACGACGCCTCACCATCTGCCAGGCTGGGGACCTCCCCGCCCTGCCAGGTCCGGTGCTGGTGGACATCGACGTCGACTACCACTTCAAGCTGGACGATACCATCTGGCAAACCCCCATGCAGCTCCATGACCTCCTGCGCCCCCTCACGCCGGCGGCGGTGACCGTCGCCGCCTCGGTGGAAGGGGGCTATACCCCGCTGCAACACCGCTATAGCGCCGACATCACCGCGCTGTGCTGGTCGGGTCAGCGGGGCCGGGCCGACACGCTGTGGGGCTACCTCCACCACGGGCTGGACGTTCCCGATGCCCCGGCCTGGGCCCAGGCGGCACGGTGCGCGGTTCAGGCCTGCCAACAGGGAGCGGTCTATGAGGGGCCCGGATGGGAAGCCGCAGCCCGGCTGGACGACGGCTACCGGCCCGTGCCCCTGGATGTGGCGGCGTACTACCTCCACCGCAAAGCCTTCGACCGCTGCGCGCCGTGGCTGGCCCGCGTCGGGAACGGCCTGCCCGGACTGACGGCCCGCTACATGGAGGGTCTCATCGCCTGGCGCCAGGGGCGTTGGGAAGAAGCCGACGCCGCGTGGGCCCAGGTGCTGCAAGCGGACCTGCCCGGCGCCGTCTTGGCGCACGTGGAGGAGATGCGGGCCAAAGCCCTGGCCGACGCGGGGCGCCCCGGACTGGCCGTCCTGCAGTTTCAAGCGGCCATTCTCCGCACGCCGCCTTCGCCGGAACGGGCCTCCCGTCTGCGCCAGTTGGGGCATGCCTACCGGGCCCTGGGACAGCCGGAACAGGCGGCCCGCACCTGGCGCCAGGCGGTGCGGTTGGTGCCCGACCATCTGGCGACGCTGCCCATCCGCTGGGAACTTGCCCAGATGTACGTGGCCACGGGCCAGATCATGCTCGCCCAGGCCGAGCTGGCCCACCTGCTGCGCCAGGATGATGACGGGCTGGCAGCGAAGGCTCGGGTTCTGGCGTTGAGCCTGAAACCAGGCTGAAAGGAGGCTGCCCTGAACGCATGAGCGAGCGTAGCTCGGGGGCGCGGAGCGACCATGGATGATTGGATCGCGATCCGGCGGGCCAGTTTTCAGGATGTGCCGTTCATTCGCCACCTGGCCATCGAGTCGGTTCTGTATACCGTCCCGGAGGGACGGGACATCGACAACGAGACGGTCAAGGGCAAGGTCGCCGAGGTCCTCAAGGACCTGGAGAAGTGGGTCTACCGACGGCGGGAGTGCGCCGTGCTGGTGGCCGAGGACACGACTCGTGACCACCATCGGGCAGGCTACATCATCATCGAGTTCAACCACCTGGAGGAGGCCACCGGTGAACGCCAGTCGTACGTCTACGACCTGGCCGTGGAGCAAGGCTACATGGGCAAGTACGTGGGCCACCGCCTGGTGCGCGAGGCGGCCCGCGTCTCCCACCAACACGGATTTCGCTACATGTCGGCGAATATCTCCGCCAGCAACCAGCGGGCCCTGCTGAGCGCCATCAAGCTGGGCTTCGAGGTCGAACGTTTCGGGCTCATCATGGCGTGCGGCGAAAAGGGCATCGATCCCATGCCAGGCCGCCCGCCCGAACAACGGGGGCACGCCGTCAACCGAGCCATGCGCCAACTCCGCCGGCAACGCAAGAACAACACCACAGAGGAGCAGCAGTCAAACCATGAGCATCCAGACCCAGCAGCAGAACCCTCCCGTCTCTCCTGAGATTCAGCAGCTCATCGACCTGTGCCGGGCCGTGGCGGGCGGGGCCAGCGATCGACTGCCGGCCCTCGAGGTGCTGCTCCAGCAGGCGCAGCAAGGGCTGGCACCAGCCTGGGAGAACTTCGCCAAGTCCATCGAGGCGGAGAACGAAGAGTTCGTCACCGCCCGCAAGCCCATCATCGACGCCGTGGAGAGCGGTTACCAGTCCTACTCGCAGGCCCTGGAGAAGATTGCGGCCTTCATGACCGAGCGCAAGCCGAGCCTGCTCAAGGACGCAGCCGACATGCTGGCGCGGGACTGGCCCAACCTCTACCTGGCGATCAT
>DASYBA010000738.1:0-2038 GCA_036501005.1 Candidatus Xenobia bacterium
CAAGACGGCGCTGCTGCAGGCGCGGGCGGCCCTCAAGACCCAGGCGTCGCAGCTCGAGCACCCGGTCGACAAGACTGCCTTCATGAAGGCGCTCCAGGTCGACCAGGCCTTGATGAGTCTCTATATCGGCCTGGTTCGGACCATGTACGACGCGGGCCGCCTGGAAGACGTCATCACCGCGCTGGAGACCCCCGAGTTCACGTCGCTCCTGGCGTCCATGGCGCCCGCACATCTCAATCCCTTGCTGGACCAGCAGAACCTGAGCGGCTTCAAGGACAGTTGTGCCGAGCTGTGGCGAGTCACCAGCTTCGTGGCCGCCACCGATCGGGGCGCGTCATGGAACACCATTGCCGACGAGACAGGCCACCCAGAAGACTATCGTCGCGCCCTGTCGGCTTTTGCCGAGACAGGCCCCCTCATGGCCCAGCAATCCCCGCCAACCCAAATTGCCCTGCTGTCCAACGAGGGGTACTCGTACGAGGGGTTGCAGGACTATCAGAAAGCCCACCAGCTCTATCTGCAGGCCACCCGTCTGGCAGTGACCGGCCACCTCGATCCGGATGCCGAGCTGCCCTCCCAGTCCAACTTGTTCCGATCCTACCTCCGGCTCAAGCAGATCGACCGGGCCGAAGCGGTCATGCAGCGCATCCAGAGCCTGGAATCCGGCCTGATCAGCCCGGACTATCGATGGCAGGTGACCGGCCTCGAAGGCCGCCTTTTGGAGGCACAGGGCCAGTACGAAGCAGCCGCCGTCCGTTACCGCCAGGCCATCTCGACCATCGAGGAGCGGCGCACCCACGTGGTCGATCCCGAGATCCGCAAGACCTACTTCCGCACCCGCATGGGGCCTTATGAGGGGCTCATGCGGGTCACCCAGAAGCTGCAGCGGCTGCCGGACTTCTTCTCAGTGTCCGAACAGGCCCGCTCCCGAGTCCTGGCCGACGCCATGTCCAGGACCACGGTACACAAAGGGGTTCCCCCGGAGCTGGCGGGCCGGGCCCAGGCCCAGGCCTCTCAGCAACACCAGCTCGGGGTGGCCCTGGCCGAGGCCAAGGCGGCGCGCCAACGGGGGCTGACGGTATCGACTCCCGACACGGCCTCGCTGGCCCAGTCGGAGCAGGCGTTGACGCTCGACTTCGTGCGACAGGCCCCGGAGTACGCCCAGTTGCAGGGCGCCGTGACCATCGACAGTCAGACCGCGGCGCATCTCCTCGATGCCGATGCGGTGCTGCTCAGCTACCAGCAGGTGGGCCTCGGCGTGGTGGGTTGTGTGCTCCACCCAGACGGGCGGGGCCGGGTGGTCTGGTTGGGCGACGCGCAGACGCTGGATCCTCTGGTGCTGCGCTTTCTGGCCCATATTCGCGATCCGCAAAGCCATGATTGGCAGCCGGCCGGTACGGCCCTGTACCAGCGCCTGGTGGCTCCGTTCGAAACGGACATCAAGTCGGCCCGGCAACTGGTGGTGCTGCCGGAAGGCAAGCTGAACTATCTGCCCTTCGCCGCGCTCACCGGGCCGGACGGGCGCTACCTCGTCACCCGGTACCGTGTCACCACCGAACCCTCCGCCACGGTATTGAGCTTCTGCCGCCAGAAGAACAGCCTCCGGCATCAGACGTGCGTCGTCTACGCCCTGGGCAACGTATCGCACGGCAACATCCCAGCCCTGCCGGGGACGGTCACCGAGGCCCAGGACATCAAACGCATCATGCCCAGGGCAGACCTGGTGATGGAGGGCGCGTTCACCCTCCAGGCGGTCCAGTCCGGTGCCGGCGCCTACGACGTGGTCCACTTCGCCACCCACGGCATGTTGAACCCGTCCGAGCCCATGAAGTCTGCCGTGATTACCGCGACAGACGCCCTGCCGGTCAGCGACATCTTCAACCTGGACCTGCACGCCAACCTGGTCGTCTTGAGCGCCTGCGAGACCAACCTGGGCAAGCTGTACGGAGGGGAAGAGGTGGTGAACCTGGCGAGAGCCTTCATGTACGCGGGCACCCCATCGGTGATGGCCACCCTGTGGTCCATCTCAGACGCCTCG
>DASYBA010000739.1:0-9565 GCA_036501005.1 Candidatus Xenobia bacterium
CACCGGCAATGTCGATCTGGGCCGCAAGCTCATGCGGCACTTCATCAGCGCCATCACCACCAACCGGGTCAAACCACGGGCCATCATCCTGACCAACGAGGCCATCCACCTGGCCCTGGAAGGCTCCGAGGTGCTCGCCAAGCTGACCGCGCTGGAAGAGCAGGGCACCCGCATCATGGTTTGTGTGACCTCGGCTGACGAATACGGCGTATCGGACAAGCTCAAGGTCGGGTTCATCGCCGACATGGACAGCATCGCCGATCATCTCCTGCAGGCCTGGAAGGTCATCAGTCTTTGACCATTCCCGACGTCTCCATCGTCATCCCGACCTATAACGAAAAGGACGCCCTGCCCGCGCTGACCGAGAAGGTCTTTGCCGCCCTGGAAAAGAGCCAGGTCTCCGGCGAGCTGGTCGTCGTCGACGACAACTCTCCCGATGGCACAGGCCAGGTGGCCGAGGGGCTTAGAGGCCGCTTCCAGATCAAGGTCGTCCATCGGGCCGGCAAGCTAGGGCTGGCGTCTGCCGTCATCGAAGGGTTCTCGGCGGCCACCTCGCCCATCGTCGGCATCATGGATGCCGATGGGAGCCACGATGCCGCCATTCTTCCCCAGATGGTGGAGGTGGTCAGGAGCGGGCGCGCCGAGCTGGCGGTGGGCAGCCGCTACGTGCCCGGAGGGGGCACCGCGGACTGGCCGTGGTTCCGGTTGTTCGGCTCGCGGGTGGCTTCGGCCATCGGGCACCTGGTGTCACCGATTCGAGACGCGACGTCCGGATATTGCGTCTTTCAACGCGCCATCCTCGATGGGGTACAGTTGAATCCTGTCGGTTTCAAGATTCTGCTGGAAATTGCCGTGCGGGGCAAGTTCACGAAGTTTGTCGAGGTCCCTTACGTGTTCAGGGATCGAGAGGCCGGCAAGAGCAAATTCGGCAAAAAAGAAATCATCAACTACTTCAAACACATCTGGATCCTCTGGCCGTATCGAAAACAGGGCCTGGCCAAACGCCCGGCCTAGCGAATTGGAGGTTGGCTGTGGTCACGTTATACTGCCGGACGGACAAGGGTGGGCTCGAAGACATTCTTTCGGCCGGACTGGAGACCGGCGAGCGCGGCCTGCAGGAGACGCTGCATGACTTCAAAGCCGTGTGGCTGCAGCCCACGCCTCCCGACGACCCGACCGGCACTCGCCCTTACATCCTGCGGATCGACATGGACTGCCAACTGGACGACCTGGACCTGTACGACGCCCGACCTGGGGGTCAGCTTCGTCGCGAGTGGCTGGTGCCCGTCGACCTGATCCACGCTCGCGGCCGCATCAACGTATCGCCTGAATAGCATCAGCCGTGTCGGATGCCTTGGATGGATGCGCCTGGCAGTACGCCTCCAGTTGAGCGACCGTGCCC
Source organism: Candidatus Xenobia bacterium (assembly GCA_036501005.1). Taxonomy (GTDB): domain Bacteria; phylum Vulcanimicrobiota; class Xenobia; order RGZZ01; family DASYBA01; genus DASYBA01. Next base: position 1,403 of record DASYBA010000739.1, read on the forward strand.
TCGACGCACTCGGCACACGCCCTGCGCAGTTCGTCCTTGGATGGCTCCCAGCCGCGGATGGTTCCCTCCGCACGCTGGAAGGGGGCACTCACGATGAGCCCACTGGCCGTCTCTTGCAAGTGGCCGTAGAGTTCCACGTGCAACCTATGGCGATGAGGCGAGTCGGGTCCGATGGACGTCGTCTGCACCTCCACCCGATACGACCACTCGAGGACGAAGGCCGGCGGGCGGCCGACGGACAGGCAAGCCGATTGGCCCAGGCGGCTGGCCAGGAGCTCTGCCAGCATGGGACCGGCCTCCGCCGGCGTCGCAGACTGCACAAGCCGGAGCTCTACCCACCGCCGCGTCGGGGCGGCCATGGTCGAGGTGGCCACCAGGAGTGCCAGGATGGCTAGCCAGCGTCCGATCAGGGCTGAGTGACCGTCAGCATGCCGACGTTGTTGACGGTCTGCTGATACGTAGCGCCATTGGCCCACGTCACCGAGACCTGGTATTGCGCATTCGCCTCACCCTGCCACAGGGTCTCGCTCTGTTCCATGTTGTCGCCGGCGTAGAAGTTGTTGTTCGCCTCGTCGTTCTCGTCTCCGACCTCCTGGATGGTGATGTTGGTGACGGCCGATCCCTGGTACGGCCAGGCATTGACCGTGAGCGGCTGGCTGCCGCCGCTGGAAGCCGTGCCGCCGCCATTGCCGGTCGACGTCATGCCGGAGCCCGTTCTCGAACCGCCACTGGTGAACCCGCTGTTGGCCAGGCCCCATCCAAAGTTGTTCAGCCACGGTGCTTCCTGGCTGGTCGACCCCAACAGGCCCCAGGCTGAGGTGAGCGATCCGCCGCTCAACTGCCCTGGAATGCTGCCCAGGTTGGTGGGCTGGGGAATGGTAAAGGTGCCGGGAAACCCGTTCGGGATGTTGTTGACCGAACTATTGAAGCTGGTGGGCGTCAGCGACGGCGCTGGCGGGACGGGAAAGTTGTAGATGTCGACCGTATCGGTGGGCGAAAAGTAATTGGTCGAGTTGGTCGGGCTCGAGGTCTGGACGGGGGCGTTTTGCCCGGGAATGGGGAAGGTCCAGGCCGTCGGCGTGCCCATCGTGAAGGGCGAGAACGGCGTGATTGCCTGCATGCGATGCCTCTCTGGAGTTGTATTTATCTCTTCCCAGTATAGCCAGCCGCCCGCCGGCCAGGTGTTGCCGGAATATGAACTGATAGACCTAGGAATCGGTAACACCGTGTTTACCGCAGGAGCGAAATGTTAACCGGATCGGGCCGTATGATCGGGGAGAGCAATCGTGTCTGGAGGATCTTTTAGATGGCCATCAGTGCCGCCCGACCCAACATCGTCACCCTGCAGATCCTGCACACCAACGACGTGCACAGCCACGTCGAGATGTTGCCGTACATCGCCACCGCCATGAAGCAGGCCCAGGCCCGCTGCCCCGACACGACGCTCATCGTCGACGCTGGCGACCAGTTGGAAGGCACCGTGGCTGGAGACCTGGACCACGGCGCGCCAATGGCCAGGATCATGGGCGCCATGGGCTACCAGTACGTGACTCGAGGCAATCACGACTGGAAGTGGGGCCTGTCGGCGCTCAACGAGTGGGACGCCCAATCCAAGGCGCACGTGGTGCTGGCCAACGTCCGCAACGCCGAGGGCACCCTGCTGCCCAACACCAAACCTTTCGAGGTCGCCAAGGTGGGCGGCGTGTCTGTCGGGATTCTCGGCCTCCTGACCACCGACACCAAGAACGTCGCATCCAATGAAGCCATGGCCGGAGCGCAGTTCGACGACGAGGCGCAGACGCTGGCGAAGTACGAACCGCAGCTTCATAGCGACGTCGAGATGGTGCTGGACCACTGCGGCAAGGCGGCAGACGAGAAGATGGCCACCTACCAACCCGCCAACCACGGCCCCCTCTTCTTCGTGGGCGGGCACAGCCACGACACCATCGATAAGCCCGACGTCGTCTCTGGCAACCCCATCGTACAGGCGGGATGCTACGGCGCCGAGCTGGGCGCCCTGCAGATCGATTACGATACGCAGCAGCACAAAGTGGTGGGCTATCGGCACGAGATCATCCCTATCGACCCGAAGTCGATGCAGGCCGATCCCGCCATCGCCAGCATGGTCGCCAAGTACCAGGCGCAGGCTGACGCCAAGATGTCGAAGGTTGTAGCCACCCTGCCGGCGCCTCTGACCCGCAGTGGCCAGCACGATTCCACGCTAGGCAACATGGTGACCGACGCCATGCGGCAGGCGGTCGGTGCCGACGTCGCGTTCATCAATTCCGACGGACTGCGGTCCGATCTCCCGTCCGGCCAAGTGAACCTGCAGAACGTCTACAACGTGTTTCCGTTCGAGTGCAAACTGATGAAGGGTACCCTGACCGGCCAGGACATCCAGGCGGCCATGGAGCACAGCGCCACGTTCCGTCCCGACCCGGACAACTGGCACGCCTCGACCATGCAGGTCTCCGGCATGACGGTTCACTACGACCACAGCAAGCCCGAAGGGCAACGCGTGACCAGCATCCAGGTCAACGGTGAGCCTCTCGACCCCAAGAAATCCTACACCGTCGCCATGCGCGACTATCTGGCCGAGGGCAAGCTAGGCTACACCATGTTCGGCAAGCCCGACTACCAGCCGACCCACATCGACCTGTTCGATGCCATGTCGGCCTACCTGGCCCACCCGAGCAGTCCGATACCGGCTCCGACCGGGCGCATCATCGACGACACCCCTAAATAGCCGCCTCGGGGGTTTCCAGATAGAATGCCCCTTCCTCGTCGTCGTAGGCGAACAGCTCGGCGTAGCGGCCCCACGCGATGGCCGTGTCGAGCTGCCGTTCGGCCTCGTTTTGCGAAAAGCACCCTTCCAGGCTGTCTCGCAGGTCGTCCCACCGGACCTTGCGCTGCGCCTCGAGGCCGGTGAGGATCTGGCGGATCAACTGGATGATGGTGCGGGCCTGTCGGCTGAAGATCTGCTTGCGGCCCTGAATGTCTGCGCCGGCATATTCGATACCCAGCGGCGTCAGGTAGGCATCACCCGACTCGATGTCGCCCAGCCCGAGCATGTCGATAGCCTGCAGCAGGGGGAGAAGGTCATCGACTTCCATATGCAGGTCCTCGCCCAGCACGGGAATGTCCACCCGGTCTCCGCTGGCGTGGAGGTGCTCGATCAACCCGGTCATGGCCCCGACCGCGACGTGCGGCAACACCTGGTAGGCGCGAGACGGGGCCCGCGACGGGCGCACCGCGGGTAACTGGGAGGTGAAGGCCAGGGCCGCATCCTGGGGATGGGTCATGACCCCGTACAGGTAGTCCACCAGCCGAACGTGCTCGGCATGGTCCTTCTCCCGCTGCTCGACCGGGAGTCCCGGCATGTCGATACGGACCACCCCCGGATTGTGCCCCATGACGATGATACGGTCTCCCATGGTCACGGCTTCCGCGATGTTGTGGGTCACCATGAGAATGGCCTGGGTCGGGATCTTCTTGTTCCGCCACAGGCTGAGCAGTTCTTTCTTCAGGTTCTCCGCCGTCAACACGTCCAGGGCTGAAAACGGCTCGTCCATGAACAAGATCATCGGCTCCACGACGAGCGCTCGGGCAAAGCCGACGCGCTGCCGCATGCCCCCCGACAGCTCCTTCGGATACGCCTCTTCGAAGCCATCCAGACCGATGACGTCGATGGCTTCGATGATGCGCCGGCGGCGGTCGGCAGGAGGCTCGGTCTTGTTCAACAGGCCCAGTTCGACGTTCTGATACACAGTGAGCCACGGAAAGAGGGCGAAGGTCTGGAAGACGATGGCGACGTGCGGGTTGCAGCCGCACTGCACCTGGCCTTGGAAGCGAACTTCTCCCTGCGATGCGTTCAAGAGGCCCGCCATGATGCGCAACAGCGTCGACTTGCCGGAGCCCGACGGGCCCAGGATGGCGATGACCTCGTCTCGGCGGATGTCGAGGGATACGTCCTGCAACACCAGGATCTTGTCTTTCCCGTCCCCATAGTACTGGGTGACCTGGTGGGCTTCCAGGAGAATGTCGCTCATAGCAGTGCGTACCGCTCCTCCGCTCTTCGATACAAAGGCTTCCACACGAATCGGTTCAGCAGCACGACGAAAGCCGACATCACCGTGATGCCCAGCATGATGTCGGGCCAGTTGCCGACTTCCGTCGCCTGGGCGATATAGGCTCCCAGGCCGTCGGCCTGCAGCGATTGCTGCCCCCACGAGGCCACCTCGGCGACGATGCTGGCGTTCCACGCCCCGCCGGAGGCCGTCAAGGCCCCCGTCACCCAGGCCGGGAAGATGCCCGGCAGGATGAAGCGGCTCCACCGGGCCCAGCCCCGCAGGCCAAAGACGGCGGCAGCCTCCTTGAGGTCCGAAGGCAAGGCCGAGGCCCCCGCGATGACGTTGAAGAGCACGTACCACTGCGTGCCCATGGCCAGGAGGAGGATGGAGCCCCAGTTCAAATCGATATGACAGCGCAAGAACACCAGCACCAGCAGGGGAAAGGTCAGGTTGGCCGGAAACGAAGCCCCGATCTGGACCAGGGGCTGAGCCAGCCGAGCCAGCCGGGGTGAGAAACCGATACGGACGCCGATGGGGGTCCAGATCACCGTGGAGACCACCAGCATGACGGCGACCCGCAGGAGCGTCAGCACGCCCAGGTAGACGACGTGGACAACCTCCCCCGGTCCGACCGCGAGCTCCGCGGGATGAAACCCGTGCCCCAAGGCCAGGATGGCGGCCACGGCCACGGCCCATCCCAGGTAGCGGGTGCCCGGCAGCCCTTGGACGGCCGACTCGCTCTGGTTGAACCAGGCATCCAGCCGGCTGCCCACGGGCGCCAGCACGCGGTCGTAGCACCACACCGACACGCTTGATTCCCGCAACAGATCCAACAACCACGACGTCGGTGCGGTGCTGGACTCGCTCTGTTCGAACTTGAACTTCTGCGCCCACGCCACCACCGGCCGCCAGAAGAACTGATCGACCAGCACCACCAGGATGATCATGGTAAGGATGGCCCAGCCGATGGCGCCTCGATCGCCCTGCTCCACCGCGGTGGCCATGTAGGAGCCCACGCCCGGCAGCTTGTAGGCGTGATTCAATACCGTGATGGCCTCCGAGGCGGCCAGGAAGAACCAGCCGCCCCCAAAGCTCATCATGCCGTTCCACACCAGGCCGATCATGGCAAAAGGCAGCTCGAGCCGGGTGAACCGCTGCCACTTCGACAGTTGGAAGACGTTGGAGGCCTCCACCAGGTCACGGGGCATGGTCTTGAGCGATTGGTAGAAGCTGAACGTCATGTTCCACACCTGGCCGGTGAAAATGGCGAAGATGCTGGCGCACTCCAGCCCCAGGATGGAGCCGGGGAAGAGGGCCATGAACCCTGTCACGGTAATCGACAAAAACCCCAGCACCGGTATCGACTGCCCGATGTCCAGCAAGGGCACGATGAGCCGCTCCGCGGCGCGGTTGTACGCCGCCACGCGGCCGATGGCCAGGGTGAAGCCGATGCTGGCGGCAAACGCCAGGTACATGCGCAAGAGCGAGCGGGCCGCATAGCCCGGCAGGGCCGCGGGCGAGAGATCGATGTCCAGGGTCTGTCCAGATTGATACGGGGCCGTCATGCCCAGCACCGCCTGCAGCGCCATGTGCAGGACGGCGAAGACCAGCACGAACAGCAGAGCGTCCCGCCACCCGGGTCGGGGCTGGCTCTTGACGGCTTCGACGGTATAGCGCACGCCAGGGGGTCCCTCCTGTCGGGCCTCTTCTAGGTCTTAGCTGGCAATCCCAGGTCCGCCCCGAGGCCCGGACTCCTAGTTCGTCGAGTGGCTCCCCGGCCACGGCGGCAGCAGCGCCGCGATCTGGTCGGCCGTCTCCTGGTTGTCAGGAACCCCGTTCAGCACGCCGGACATCTTCAGGCTGGCATAGTTGGCCAGCCCTCGGGGGAAGGTCACGTACATCTTCCGTTCGGCATGTTCGGGATGGCGGAGCGGGTTGGGGCTGTTCCGCGGATCGAACTGGTCGGGATCCCGGGCATACTCCTGGCGGAGCTTGTCCAGGTTCTTCTCCAGGTTGCGGGTGAAGTGATCGGTCAGGGTATCGTTCCACCCGGTCACCTGCTGGCCGCCCTGCTCGACCAGTTGTCGAATCTTCTTGTCGTCCAGCTTGAGGATGTTCTCGATGGCCGGCTGGATGTGCTGGGGAAACTGGGTGAGCAGGGCCACGCTGCCGTAGGGCATGCCGAGCCAGCGGTGGTTGGCGTTGCCGGCCTCGCCATAGTCCATCATCACGACCTGCCCCTTCTGGAGCGGCGTGCCGTCGGACAGGTGTCCATCTTCCAGGGCGAGCGTGTTGTTGCTGTTGTTCAGGCTGACGTCGTAGTCGCCGAGAATCAGGCCCTTCAGGAGGGTCCCCTCGACGGCTTCGGCCCCGTTGGTGACCTGCGTGACGGGCACGTCTTGCAGGGTACCCAGGTGCTCGACCATGGGGGCGGCGATGAGAAGCTTGTTTTCGCCCTGAGCCTTCCGAGCCAGCACTTCAGAGTAGGTGACGCCCGAATAGCGGCGGCCCTGCTCGTTGAAGTAGGCCTTGGCGAAGTGCGACAGCATGACGTCGGCCATGTCCTGAAAGCGGTCCAGGTGGGGGAACGTCGACTGCATGGCTTGGGCCATGGGCTGGTTGAGCTTCTGCCCCATGCGGCCTTTGAACAGGTTCTCCAGGGCCGCATGCTTGACGAAGACCTGCTCGCCCGAGTCGGCCATACGGGCAGTATAGGTGGCGTGCCGGCCGGCGGTGGCAGTGGGCGTCAGATCGACGATTTCGGTAGCTCGAACGTCGGCGGCGGTGACCTTGGGGTTGGCTCGGACCCGGGGGGTCTTGGAGTGGGAGGTGACGAGGTTCATGGCGTCAGTATACCAGCGACTTGTTAGCGGTTCCGAACGCCTTTGTTACAAATATGGAAGCAGCCGCACAGAAAGTGCGGGCCACTGCTGCAGCACTGCGGGGGTGGCCAGCCGACGGTCGGCGTAGTCGAACCCCGGGCTGACCGCCTCGCCGATGAGGGCGTAGTCGCCATCGACCAGGTCTGCCGCCTTCCACCATCCGCCGGGGACGGTCAATTGAAGCTGGTCGTGCCCCACCGTCTCTTCGACCAGACGTCCATCCGGCGGGATCAAGAGATATCGAATCAAGCCGCCCCTCTGATGAAAGATGTGGATATCGGATCGGTTGGCGTGCAGCCGAGCCCGAGGCGAGTCCCTCGTCAACAGGTAGTAGATGCAGGTGAGGCGCGGGGGCGCTCCGGCCGCGGTGTAGGTGCGCCGAAAGAACCCCCCTTCGTCGTGGGGTTCCAGCCCCAACGCCCGAACGACCTCCTCAGCGGTCTGCCACGACATGGATGTCGAGGTTGTCGATCTTGCGGATGACCCGCTCGATGACGTTGCGGGAAAGGAACTCCTTCAGCCCGGTATGAATGGACCGGCCCAGGAAAACCTGCGTCACGCCGTTCTTCAGGGCAAAGTCGCAGATGGTGTCGGCGATGTCCCGGCCGACCAGCACCTGGGTCTTCATATGGAGGCCCTCGGACAGGGCCAGGTGCTCCTTGACCTTGCGCTTCGCTTCGGGCGGGACGTCGGTCCAGTCTTCGTCGTGCACCACGTAGACGACGTAGCATTCCGCCTGCAGGCGATCCGCCACGCGCTTGCCCCGCCGCACCAGGGCCGCCGCCGACGGACGCTCGGTGAGACAGACCATGACGACGTCGCCGGTGGGGGGCGGAACGGCCGTCGGGGCCTTGCCTTGCAGGGTATGCTCGACCGCATCGGCGGTCTGCCGCAAGGCCAGCTCGCGCAGGGCGTTGAGATTGCCTTCGCGAAAGAAGTTCTTGAGGGCCTCCTGGGCCTTTTCCGGGGTGTAGACGACCCCTCGCAACAAGCGATTGATCAAGGCCCGGGTGGCGACGTCGACAAAGTAAATCTCGTCGGCTGAATCGACAAACCAATCCGGCACGGTCTCTCGAACCCGCACGCCGGTGATCTGGAATACGGCATCGTTGAGGCTTTCCAGGTGTTGGACGTTGAGCGTGGTCCAGACGTTGATGTTGGCATCCAGTATCCGAGTGACGTCCTGCCAGCGCTTCTCGTTGGGCGACCCG
>DASYBA010000740.1:0-5185 GCA_036501005.1 Candidatus Xenobia bacterium
CGAGATGACGCCGGCCTGGCTGCCCCCGTCCCGCAATCTGCGGGTGAGCGCCCGGGTGTCGACGTCGGCGATGCCCGGCACCCCTTCGGCCTGCATCCACTCGTCCAGCGTTGCCTCGGCCCGCCAGTTCGAAGTGCACCCTGACCACGCCCGCACGATGAAGCCTCGCAGGAAGGGGCGGCGGCACTCGGCGTCTTCTCGCGTCACGCCCGTGTTGCCGATGTGCGGGGCCGTCATCACCACCATCTGGCCGGCATAGCTGGGGTCGGTAAGGATCTCCTGGTAGCCGGTCATGCTGGTGTTGAAAACGACTTCGCCGACTGTGGTGCCAGGATGGCCGATAGACCTCCCTCTAAATACGGTTCCATCGGCCAGAGCCAGCCGCGAGGTGCATTTCATACGTAATTTCTCCGATGAATTTTCCCCGCCATTCCGTGCCGGCTATCTCGGTCCTTCTTCGAGCTCCGCCTGCCAGGCGGGCGACACCGACAGATACGACTGGCCTTCGATCAGGGCAAGATGGCGTAGCACCCGCAGGACCCGCTCGAAGTCGTTCTCCGTCAGGTCGGGCCAGGCTGGCAGGAGCAGATCGTGCAATTTGTCTATGCCCAGACCGGGTTCGTCGAGACAAGCCCTGACCAGGCCCGCCGCCAGCCCCGCCTGGCGGGCATTCAACAGGGGACGCCGTAGAAACCACGCCACGCTGGCCATGACGCTGCCGCCCAGGAACTGGATGAGGGCGACCAGGCAGCCCCCCGCCATCACCTCGTTGCCCTGGTAGCGGGTGAAGGGGCTTAGCACGGAGCCCGCCGCGTCCAAAGTTCGGTCCAGGGTGCTGCGGCGGAGCGAGCCCCCCTGTGCCCAGGCCAGGAAGCAGGCCACGAGGACACCGGCGGCCGCGATCAGCCCACACCTCCGCCCGTCGAACGGGGTGCCGTTTCGCATCACCAGATACCCTTCGACGAGCCCTGCGACGACGGCGAAAAAAACCAGGCTACTCAAGCATCCGCCCGCGACGGCGAGGCCTTCCGACACGGGTCGGACCAGGTGGACACGTCGGCGTAGACTGTCATGCAGGCGGGCCTCGTCAGTCATCTTCCATGGGTTGTGGGCACCAGGAACGCATTCCTCTGCCGTGAAAGAGGGCGAACTGACAGCAGCGAAGGTCCTGGTGGTCGAAGACGATCCCGTCACCGCCACGGTCATCCTGGAGTCGTTGGACGCCTTTGGCTACCAGACGCAGGAGGTCTGCAGCAACGGCTCGGACGCCGTCGAGAGGTCAAGCGACACCGCCCCGACGTCGTCTTGATGGACGTCCATATCGAAGGCGCCATGGATGGCATCGAGACCGCTACGTGGCTGCGCGAGCACTTTCCGGTGTCGGTCGTCTTTCTCCTCGACCGGATCTTTCGAGACTTCATGCAGGCGACGCCTCGACCACCCGAAAGTACGGCGGCACAGGGTTGGGGTTGGCCATCAGCCGCCGCTTCAGCGACATGATGGGGGGCCGCATCGAGGTGGAAAGCCAGGTGGGGCGGGGGTCGACCTTCCGGGTGAGACTGCCCGTCGAACTCCAGGAAGAAGCGGGGAGCCGAATCGAAGATGGAGGCAGTGAGGACGGTCCGGCTGTCGGCCATTCAATACAAGCCGCCCAAGGGGCAGCCGGAACGCGCTCGGACTGAGCTGGTTGCGCTGGTGGAGCGCGCGGCAGCGGGCGGCGCCCAACTGGTCGTGGCCCCCGAAATGTCGGTGACGGGTTATGTCTGGCTCAACCCGGCCCAGATCCAGCCCCATGCCGAGCCGGCCGACGGTCCGACGTACCGGGCCTTGGCGCCGGTGGCCGAGCGGCACGGCTGTTGGATTACGGCCGGTATCGCCGAATGCCAGGATGGGAGCCTGTACAATTCCGCCATCGTGGTCGACCACCACGGTCGGCTGGTCGACTGCTATCGCAAGGTCTGTTTGTTCGACATCGACTACCTGTGGGCCCGGGCAGGGCGGGGACGGCCGGTCTACGACACCCCCTTCGGCCGAGTGGCGCCCGGCATCTGCATGGACCTGAACGACGACCGTTTTACGGCCTTCCTGGAGTGCGAGCGACCCGACATCCTGGCGTTCAATACCAACTGGCTCGACCAGGGGTTCGTCATCCTGCCGTACTGGCGGGAGCGACTGGGGGAATGGCACGGTTGGTTCGTGGCTGCCAATACCTGGGGTGCAGAAGGGCGGATCCGTTTCTACGGCAACTCGGCCATCCTGAATCCCGCTCGGCAGACGCTCGCACTGGCGGGACGAGAAGGGAATGAAATCATCATGGCAGAGGCGAGATTATGAATGACGGCGAGGTGTTCGAGGCGGTCGGCGGCGAAGAAGCCTTCGTGCGCCTGGTGGACGCCTTTTATCGGGGGGTCGAGAGCGACCCGCCCCTGCGTGCGTTGTATCCGGAGGATCTGGCGCCGGGCAAGCAACACCTGGCGTGGTTCCTCATGGAACGCTTCGGGGGGCCGTCCCACTTCAGCAGTCGACGGGGTCATCCGAGGCTGCGGATGCGGCACTTCCGGTTTGCCGTGACGCAGGAGGCTCGGGACGCCTGGATGCAGCACATGAGGGCGGCCGTGCAGGAGGCGCCCGAGTTTGCTCCGGCCCGGGACCTGCTGCTGGCCTATTTCGAAGACGCCGCCAGCTTCTTGATCAACCAATAAGGTTCATCATTTCCCATTATTTGTTAAGTTCTATTAACACCGAGGCGAAGACTGCGATGGCCAGGGTCTCTACAATGGGGCCGAATCAAGTCAAGGAGAATCGTCATGAGCGCCATCGGAGTTCAACTCGCCAATGCGGGATTGCAGCGGATGTCAAGTCCCGGTCTCGGGGTCGAGAGTCAGTATCCCATCGGGTTGATGGCCGACAAGGACGTCTGGGGCCAGAGCCCGGATCCCATGGAGCAACTGGTGGTGTCATCGGCACTGCAGGTGGCCAATGCGATTCGCGATGCCTCATCGGGCGTGCAGGTGTTTGAGTCGGCGCTCGGCCGAGTGGCGCAGGGCATCACGCAACCGGCCGGTCCTACGCTCGCCAGACTGGCGACCGATACGATGTACGGCCAGAAAATCGCCACCCTCGATGCGCAGGTCGCCATCGGTCTGGAGTTTACCAGCTCGATTCAGCAGAACGGCACGAACGCTGAGTCCATCGTGGCGTACTCCATGATGCAGGCTTGCGACAGGTTGATCGACGCCCCGACCACGGTCGACATGACGACGATCGGCTTCCACACCCTGGCGGCGGGCATCCAGGGACCCATCGGGGGCGTCCTGGGCTCGGTAGGGGCGCAGTGCATGAACTGCCGGAGCGCGGCCGGCAATATCGACGAACAATGCGCTATCGGACTGGCCTTCACCAAGGCGGTGCAGACCTACAGCACCGACAGCGCAGTGACGAACCAGGCCACCGACGCCTTGCGAGCCTATTCTACCGCCGATGCCGACAGTGGCAAGGCGATCCTCGAGAACTTCCTGCTCTCGGCGCATTGATAAACCAGAAGCCCCGCCTGACTGGCGGGGCTTCTGGTCGAGTCGCTACGGTTGGCCTTCCTCGTCGCCCTGCTGCTGGACGTGGGATACCCGGGCAGGCCGTTCGGCCAGGTGCACGTCGACGATGACGGAGCGACCATGGCGGAGCAGGCCGACCGACGCCGTCGTGTGCGGCCCCGCATCAGCCACCGCATATTGCAGGCTGCTGGCGCTATCGACCGCATGGCCGTTGAAGGTTCGAATCACGTCGCCGGCCTTGAGGCCCGCCTGCGCGGCCGGAGAGCCGGGTTCGACCTGGGCGATCAAGGCGCCGCCGCGTTCTTCAACGTGGAACTGGGTCGCCAGCTCCGGCGTGATCTCCTGGAGCTCCACGCCCAGGTAGCCCCGGTTGACGTGTCCGGTGCGAATCAGCGATCCCATCTCCTGCTTGATGGTGTTGGATGGAATCGCAAATCCGACCCCCTGGAATCCGCCCTGGCCCCCCATACCGCCGTTGCTCAGGATGGCCGTGTTGATGCCGATCACCTGGCCGTGGCTGTTGACCAGGGCCCCGCCCGAGTTGCCCGGGTTGATGGCGGCGTCGGTCTGGATGAAGTTCTCGTACTGTTCGATATTCAAACCCGAACGGCCGACTGCGCTCACGCTGCCTCGTGTGATGGTGAAGTTGAGGCCGAAGGGATTGCCGATGGCCATGACCATGTCGCCGACCCGCACGCTTTTCGAATCACCCAACTGGGCGGTCGGAAAGTGCGAGCCGTCGATCTTGATGATGGCGACGTCGCTTTGCGGGTCGGTGCCTACCACGTGGCCCTTGAACTCCCTGTTGTCGGCCATTTCGACCTTGATGTCGCTAGCATGGTCGATGACGTGGTTGTTCGTCACGATATACCCATCGGACGAGACGATGACGCCGCTCCCCAGCGCGTGCTCCCGCTGGGTCTGCGGGACGTTGCCGAACTGCTGTCCGAAGAACTGTCGGAAGAACGGGTCCCGAAACATGGGTGAGTCCTGCTGCTGAACGACCGACGTCGTCTGGATGCTCACAATGGCCGGCCGGACGCTGGCGGCCACGTGCTCATAGGCCGTGTCCATGCGGCTCAGCAGATCGATATCCGATTGCAGCCCGGGATCGGACGCGACCGCGGCTGGCGTGATCGGTACCGAACTTTTGATAGGACCGTGGCCCAGAATGCCCAACGAGAGCAGCGCCACCGAGCCGACGAGAAACTTGTTGACCGATTGAGACAAAGTAAACCCCCTCCTTCTAACCCGGAGGTTGTGCAAAAAGGCTCTGCGACGGCAGGCTAGCCCATGCGGCGTTCCGCTGCACCTCGGCGCCTAGGATGCCACTCGCCTGTGCGTCGCCTTCCGCTCGCACAGCCTTCCGCACAACCTCTAAGGTCGCGTTTCGACCCCATCATGGCAGGCGGGGATGATGCTGGCCTGATCCGATTCTGAAGTGATGCTAAAAGCGACCCGCCTCAGAGGCGGGTCGCCCGGCAAACTAGCCGCCGTTGTTGCCCGGCGAGGCGAGGTCGGGCGGGTTGCCCGAGTCGTCGGGAGGCGTGTGGTCGGCGGGAGCGGGAGCCACCGCCGGCGGCGGAGCCGCGGGGTTGGTCTCCTGCGTGTACAGGTAGGCGTTCAGATCGTCC
>DASYBA010000741.1:0-17451 GCA_036501005.1 Candidatus Xenobia bacterium
TCCCCCCGAACGGGCACAAGTTCGAGCGCAAGCTGTAGAGCGGCGCTCGTGGCGAAAGTCCAGGATTTTGAGGTACTGAAAGAACCCTTTCCGATACCATGCTCCACGAGGCCCTCGGATGTGGTATCATGACGGCAGTGCAGCCACCGCGCTGCCCCCCCATCGGCCCAAGGCCGTCCGGACAACGGAAGCCTGCCAGACATCTTGGCGGCCGGTTGTCGAGGAGGCCCTTGTGGAACCCGACCCCCCGAACGCCCCGAACGAAGCGCCCCAGAACGCGGCCGACGTCTATCTGGGCCGGCTGGCACCCCGCTCGCGGGCCCGGATGGTCGGCATCCTCGACAACGTCGCCCGCCTGCTGGGCGCCAAGGACTCCGTCACTTGTGACTGGGCCGCCCTGCGCTACGAGAAAACGCAACGCCTGAGGACAGCCTTGGCCCGGCGCTACGCCCCCGCGACGGCAAACCTGCACATCGCCGCGGTCAAGGGGGCCCTCCAGGAGGCCTGGCGCCTGGGCCTGATGACGGCGGAGGAGTACCACCGAGCCGCCGATTTGAAGACGGTGCGCGGCCAACGGCTCCCGAAAGGCCGGGCGCTCACCCCCGAGGAGCTGGCCGCCCTGTTCCAGGTCTGCCGCCGGGATTGCCGCCCTGCCGGTGCGCGGGACCTGGCGCTCCTCGTTGTACTGTACGGAGGTGGGCTCCGTCGGTCGGAGGCCGTCGCCCTGGATGTGCGCGACTACGAGGCGAGGACGGGCGGGCTGACCGTACAACGGGGGAAGGGCAACAAGGCCCGCATCGTTTACGTCGAAAGCGGCCGTGACCAGGTAGGGAACTGGCTGGACATCCGAGGCCGCCAGCCCGGGCCCCTCTTCACCGCGATGGACCGAGCCGGCCAGGTCACCGCCCGCCGTTTGTCCGATTCCGCCATCCGCGTCATCCTGCTCCACCGGGCCGCCGAGGCCGGGGTTGCCCACTTCTCGCCGCACGACATGCGGCGCACCTTCATCGGCAATCTGCTCGACGCCGGCGCCGACATTTCCACGGTGCAGCAACTCGCGGGCCACGCCAACGTCCAGACCACGGCAAAGTACGACAGAAGGGGCGAGGCCACAAAACGTAAGGTTGCCAGGCTCCTGGAGATGCCCGGGGCGGAGCCATGAAGCGCCCCAAGCCTACACGTAGACGGTCCGAGAGCTCCAACCGGGTCGGGGGCGCGCGTAGCCTCGAAGAGCTTGCCGAGAGGGACCAGGCATGGCTTGAGGAGGTGGTGGAAAGCCAAGCACAGGCGCTCTCGGACCTGCTCGATCAGCTTGCAGCGGCAGACCTGGAGACAATTGCATGGCTCGAGAAGCAAGCCGAGCGCGACAGACAGGCGCTGTCGGATCTGTTGTCGTGGCTTGAGGAGCCTGAGCGCGATACGTGGCTTGAGAAGCTGGAGGACTGAGCGCATCGACCGAAACGCCCCGGAGAAAGTGAACGCATCGACGGAAACACTCCCCTGATCCGGCCGGACTGCGGGACCAGCCCCCGCCAATAGACGTGCGGTTCCACCGGGCCTGACGATCCGGACTGGGACCGGCCCCGTGAACGCATCGACCTCAACTTCTGCCCCCATCATCGTGGTGGCCGGCCGCCGCCGTATCTGCGGGCGCTGCGGCCAGGCTCCTGGAGATGCCCGGGGCGGACCGGCCCCAGGCCCACGCGAACGGCCAGAGGGTGCTGCGGCTCCGTATTCAGGGCCCGAGTTACCGCTGTATTGCGGGGTGGTTCGGGTGAGCTGTGCGACCGTGGACGGCGACCTGCAGGCCGCCTTGGAGGAGCTGCGGCCGGAAAACACCCGCTCAGCCGAGAGTTGAGAGATCAGGAGGTCGCCTGGTGGACACGA
Organism: Candidatus Xenobia bacterium; assembly: GCA_036501005.1. Classification (GTDB taxonomy): domain Bacteria; phylum Vulcanimicrobiota; class Xenobia; order RGZZ01; family DASYBA01; genus DASYBA01. Next base: position 1,888 of record DASYBA010000741.1, read on the forward strand.
TGCAAGCCGTTGCCTATCGCATCGCAACGCGTGGCAGCGACAACGAGATGCGATTGACCGGCCGGGACCTCGCGGGACGAGGCTGGATGCCACACTGGAAGGCGAAGATGTGTCCCTGGTGGCCGGCCTTCACGCTGCGCCCAGGCGACCCGGCCTGACCTCGCTCAATGGTGTTGCCGACGGTGTGACACGAGGCCTGGCCTAGACAATCAGAGTATCTCTCGACGTCGGGCCAAGTCGATGAACCGCTCGCCGTCCACTACCAACACGTCGGGGCAGTTCAGGTAGCGGCTCAGTGCACCCTCAACATAGTGTTTTCGGAGGGTCCAAGCGGTGTCTGTTCCTCCAAGGACCAGGAAGGCCTTGCCGAACGTCGGCAGGTCGTGGATCGCACTCTGCAGTTTAATGACCTCGAAGGGAATCTTCTCCTCTGCAGTCCCCGGCGTTTCTTGCCACTTTAGCGACAGGAGAACAAGCTTCTGCACGCCCGGGACCATGAACACCCCGTCCACTCGGTGCGCCTTCCCCAAAAAAGTCGGGCCGATGGTTTGCTCCGGCGGAAACACTGCATAGCCGCCATCACGTAACGCATTGAATACCAGGTCCTCCCAGGTCTTGCGTGGCCCGGAATCGCGACGAACCATGCGAAGTGGTTGGCCGGGCATGGAGGTCGCCCCTCTGCCGGTTTGCATCTGGGACTCCCTGACCGCCACTGGGACCAATTCACCGTGAACGTCCGCCTCCGGATCCGTCGACCTGCCACCTGATCGGCCCCCCTTAGGAACAAAACGTCCGTTTCGTTCCTGAAACCCTTCAAGAGAATCTGTTCCGATAGACTATTGCTAACTGTAAAACAGTATGGTATAATCAAGACAGGTCAAAGAGAAGTCTTGCGGAGGTCGCCATCATGAAGGTTGTCGGATACGTCAGAGTTTCCACCGAAGAGCAGTCCACGAAGGGCGTGAGCCTGCAGGCCCAGGCCGAGAAGCTGCGGGCCTATGCCAGCCTCTACGACCTGGAGTTGGTTGCCATCGTTGAGGACGCCGGACAGTCGGCGAAGTCCTTGAACCGGGTCGGCATTCAGCGGGCTCTGGAAATGCTCCGCAACGGCGAGGCCGAGGGTCTCCTGGTGGCGAAGCTCGACCGCCTGACTCGCAGCATCGCCGACATGTGCCACCTGGTGGCCGAGTTCTTCGGCGACCGCTCGAAGCGGCCGGTTACCCTGCTCTCGGTGTCCGACCAACTGGATACCCGCTCGGCCGCCGGCCGCCTGGTGATCAACATCCTGATGGCGGTGGCCGAATGGGAGCGTGAGGCCATCGGCGAGCGCACCCGCACCGCCCTCCAGTACAAGAAGGCCATGGGCGTCCTTCTGGGGGCCCCCGCTCTTGGATCCTCCGACGGCGAGGCAGCGACCGTGGCCCGCATTGTCGAGCTCCGGGCCGAAGGCAAGACCCTGCAGGCCATCGTCGACGTCCTGAACGCCGAGGGCCGTGTCACGAAGAGGGGGGGCAAGTGGGCGACCACGACCCTGACAAAGATTCTCCGGCGGGTCGCATGACCCGGGCGGAGCGCATTCAAGCCTACCTGGAGCGCCTGCAGGCCCAGGTTCGGGAGAACGAAGCCCTGCTGGACTCATGCAGCGACATCCTGCCGGCCGGCATGGTGCGGGAGGGTGAAGCCGAAATCGGGGCCCAGAAGCAGGCCCTGGCGGCCCTGCCGGGCATCCTGGCCAACTTTGAAGAGGGAGAGGACTGAGATGGCAACCAGGAGGGATGCCGCCGACGGGCGGACGTACGAGGGCCATCGAATCGTGGCCTTGAGACTGGAGGACCAAGTCTTCGAGCTGGCGCGCCAGAAGGCTGAACGGGAGCACCCGCCGGGCGTAACCGGACCGGGCCGCACCGGGGGAATCTCCTCCTACATCCGACGGCTCATTCACCGAGACCTCGGTCTGCCGGACCCCGAGCCGTATGCTCCGACGGTGTCTCCCAGGAGGCAGCCGAGGCAGAAGCGCAACGGCGCTGGACCCACCTGAACGCCCCCGACAACATGTGGCATGGTCGCTCGGGTATGATTGCGACGGAAAGACCAGCCGGACGGGATTGGCCGGCTGGGCACCGAGCCCGCCGGTGGGATGTTGGAGGTGTTGAGGTGACCGACACATCGACCATGGACGGATGGAACCGGCGGAATGCCAACGCTGCCGCTGAGTTCGCGAAACAGACGCCGACCATCCCCCCACTGAAGGACTGGCGTCAAAAGGAGATTGAGGCGGTCCAGGATCCCGTATGGAAAGCACTCACGGCCGAAGCCAACGCCGAGGAGGACCGGCGGGAGGAAGAGGATGACTTCTCGGACCCCGACGACGAAGAGGAGGAGGAGGAGCGGGACGAGTGAACGCCTGAACGCCTGCGGAAGCGGCATATCGAACATGCCGGTGGAGGACCGGGGCGGTACTTCGGGAGGTCTTTGCGCCAGCCGCCGGCCGCTGCCAGAGCCGCGGTCTTGTTGTGGGGCAACGTCTGCCACCAGAGTCGGCATGAGCAGTGTCTTAGCGGGGCACTACGCCATCGCAGGTCGCATGGGCCGTGTCCGCTCCGTCTCCTTGCGCTGTTTTGTAGATGAGATCATCGATGAGGATTTGCACGGTGACAGCGGACATCACCTCATGTTCGGTGTCGACGGATAGATATAGGCTCTGCCCCGCTGGCGCATTGAAGGACGTCTCCCAGGGGAGCTGGTAAACGTCGTGTGTCTCGGTTCCTCCCTCCATATTTGACAAGAAGATATGGGTCTTGGTCGATATGCCCATAACTCGATAGGTGACCTTGTGGTACCCGTCGCGACGAGTTGCCGTTGCTTGGTCCGCACTAGGCGCTGCAGTATAATAGGTGTTTGCCCTGGCTGTGGCGATGTCCTCGCTGCGGCCCGTGGGTTTGATGATGTCGCCCACGACTGGGTCATGCTCGGTGACCGTTCTGAAAGTTCTCCCCATGACCAGTAGAGTCATTTCGGAACCATGGACACGGTAGACATCGGCAAAAGCAATGTTTTTCCCGTCGTGGAAGATGTTGAATTGGTCGCCAGGCGCTGGGTTCGGATGGCCCGTAAAATCCACGACGAGATAGCGCCCGTCATCGATCCTCGCTACGGCCAGGGGTGCGTCCCTGCCTAGGCCTGCAGGTGTCGGTGCATCGGACATCCAGTCCTTCAAGAAAGTCTCAGCAAAAGCTGTTCGCCATTGCCCGTCTTCGCATACCATGAGGATGGCCCCAGGGTGGTCTGGCTTGCTTGCGCTGTACATGAGGACGACAGCCTGTGTTCCGTCGCTCGACATGTCCTTTAGGGTGCATTGCGCCGGCGCAAACTGCTTGAGTTTGTCGTATACGCCCGACCAGAACTCCCTGCCATACGACGAGCTAAAGGCGTCAGCACCGAGCTTCACGTGGTTCATCAGGGTTTGCTGGGACTTCGCGGAAAGAAGACGCCAGCAGGTTGAGGCGTCTGCCCTCCTCATGCTGTCGAAAAACGCCTGGCAGACTTCGGCCGGCGAGTTGCCTTGTCCGTAGACGCGAAGACACAAGACAAATGCCAGAAGAATCGCTAAAGTGCTTCGTCTCAATGTGCCACCTCCTGTTTCTGCCATCGTTACCTGTTGCGGTCCAGTGTTGGCTCTTCTTGCCGGAGTTATTGTGCGCGTCCAGCCCGCTCCGCATCCAGCATTGTCTTTTCGCCTTCTTCAAGACCTTCTTGCCGCGCACGTTTATCAAGCGACAATGGCAAACCTTCGGGATCCTCCCTCGGCGGAGGTCGGTCTCAGCCCAGAAGGGCTACTTCCTACAGGGCGGTTCTCAGCCAATCACACTGGCTTTGCGCCACTCCGCGGTCAACCGATCTCCACCGGCATTCTCGGCTTCCTGATAGTCTTCTGTCATGATCTCGCCCTCCACGACGACCTTCTGTGTCGGACGGGCGTATTACAGAGACCAAGTCAGCTAGTAGCACACCGAGTACGGGCCCCTGGGTTTCACCGTGCCACTCGCTCCGAGATGGCCTGTCGGGCGCCTTCCTTGGTGCCGTCTCGAACACCCCTCGTGTAGTCCGAACCACGCTGGGCGATCTGGGGATGGCCGTCCACCATCTCGTTCACCATCCGGTCTAGCTCCTCGGTGTGGCGACTGATATTGGAAACATCTGCGTCAGACAGGAGCGCAACAGCCTGCCGCCCCAGGGAAACCCCGTCAGAGTACCCCGCCGAGTAGCTGCTCGGGTCCGACTCTGTCACGGCCGTGGGAGCTGAGGCCGTGTGCAGAAGTCGGACAACGGCCAGGAGAACCAGCACCGCGATGAGACCACCGAGCAACCGGACTCGCTGTGCCGCGGTTTTCTCATCAGGCCTGTCGCTCCCTGACACGCTCCGGATCGCGGCCGACCCGCCTTTCACCTCCTGTTTCTGGTAGTTTGCCGCGCAGGATGCGCAAACGATCTTGCCCAGAAACTCGACCTGCTGGCCCGGCTGGATTTCTCGGGAGCAGTAGGGGCACTTCGTTTCGAGCATTGTGGACCTCCTTGCTGACAGGTGGTGAGCGCTCTGGCTACTCTGCGCTGGGCTCCGGCCTCGACCATGAGAAGCGGCTGGCAGTGGCCGGCCGGCGGGCCGCATCTTTGGGGACGCCGTTTGACAATCCTGTATTCAGATTTGTAAACCTATCCTGGCTGCATGAAGACATGCACCTGGCCCGGATGTGACCGTGAGGTCGTCGCCCGAGACCTCTGCAGCCGGCACTACCAGCGACGCTACAGGAAAAAAGGACCCCCGGCCAGTTCAAAGCCCGGGCCAGTGCCGAAGTATCCAGACGTCCAGAAGAATTACCACGGGGCCCCGGTTGTCACGCTCCGGTTGGAACCGGACGTCTGGCGGTGGGTTGGGGAGCAAGGGGGCGCCCGGTGGGTTCGCCAACTTCTGCGCGGATGCTACAGGTTACGTGATGACGGCGAGATCACGGCAAGCATTCAGCGACTACTTGACGCAAGCCCGTGAAGCACATAGCCATGGCTGACTTCAGCGGCAACGGACCGAGGTCGTTTCTCCTGGGGCTGCGGTTAGGGGGTGAATGGCAGACCCGTCGCCGGAGCTTGCCGCTTCTGGGCGGCACGAACCCGCGCGTGCACCTCCGCGGGAATGTCGACTTCCTCGATTTGAAAGCCAAACAGGCTGACCATCTTGGCGCGCCAGCTCCGCCCCTCCAGGAAATGGTGGGCCTCCGGGTCGGCAAACAGCAGAACCAGTCGCCAACCGTCGCCCAGGAGACGCCGGACCATTAACAGCTTGAGCATGTCATTGGCGATCTTGTGTCGCTGAGCGGGTTTCGACCTGCCGTGATGGGCCCATGCCTCGACGGCAATCTTCTCATCGCGGTTGTACCCGTCAAGCCTCAGCTCGCCGCCCGACTCGAGCACAATGGTCTTGGGTACCAGAATCGTATTCCAACGAAGGGCAAGGGCGGCTACCATGTGCTTCTCGGCGTCTCGCTGCTCTAGACTGTCTGCTGGAGCTCTCGCGAGCAGAAGATCAGGTGGCGCTGACGGCCCAACCCCAGTGGTGTTGTCCATGACCGACGGGTTTGACAGCGCTGTGTCCCTGACCTGTGAACGCCCAGTCAGAGCTGCCAGACGCCAACTCGTCGCCGACGCCACGGTTCAACAGGAACGTGTTCGAGGGAGTGCATGGTCAGATACCATGCGGGACCCGGCGTCTCGTTCGGCGGGCCCGGCTCCCGGTTCAACGGTCGGGCCCCGTGGACAGACGGCGACGGTCGGCATCCCGGGACGGGCATCAGCTATAGGAGCGGTTTGGGCGCGACCGACGAGGTGGCCATCAATGGCAGTGCTGGGGGGCGAAGGCACCATTCCGCAGCCGGGGAGCGTTCTCTGCACCTCGCAGGGAAGCGCCCGCGGCCGGTTGAAGTCGGCGCCTCTTTGTGAGGAGGTTTGCTCGATGACGATCTCTGAAGACGGCGGTCTGCCGATGGTAACTGACGTGGCGCGGGGTCAGGTGGAAAACGTGCAGACCATCATCAACCGCATGCAAACTGGACGCATAGTGATACCAGACTACCAGCGCGACGCTGAGCAGTGGGATGATCGCAAGGAATCACTGTTTATCGAGTCCATCCTCAACAACCTGACCATACCTGCTTTTTTCTTTGCTGAGAACGAGTCGGAAGGTTCCATCGAGGTAGTTGACGGCCAACAACGGCTTACGACGATTCTGAAATACGCCGCCGACGAATTCAAGATCAGCGATGACGATGACGTCGTCTATCTTTCGCCCCAGTCCGTGCACTACAAGGGGTTCTACTACAAAGACCTGCAGAGGAAGTTGCAGAATGTCTTTAATGACTATCCGCTCACCATTATCTATCTGCCAAAGCGTCTTGAACTCAGCACAAAGCTGGAAATATTCCGCCGTATCAATGAAGGGGGGACGCCTCTTACGGCGCAGGACATTCGACTGTCGTACTACAGTTCATCTCCATCGGTCAACTTCGTCCGCCTCGTTGGGTTGTATTCAGCCAGTGCAGCGGCAACCCGCATGTTGGAGTCGGCTGCCAAGAAAGATGTTACGAATCCATGGGATGGCCGCAAGCAATATAACGAGTCTTGGCAGAGCTGGTGGAAAGACAAAGCGAAGGCAAAGGGCCAGACTCCCTCGGAGATGTTTCTTTGGTATCTGATAATGCTCAACCGGACGCAGGTTGGGGCTCTGGTCGCCAGTCAGGACGCACTAAAACACTTGTCTCTAAGCTTTCGCGGGACAACTGAGGAAGTTCTCGATGTCTATTGCGCCCAACTGCTATGGACAGACGAGAGAGGCGGCCCGATCGTGCTACCAACCTACACGAGTGGATTGAAGGAGCAATTCAAAGGGTTCGCTCTCTGGATGCACGCCATTCTAAATCGTGGTCTAGCTGGGATCAGCGTGGATAAATACAAACAACTCGCTCTACTGATAGGAGCGTGCGTTGAACTCAAGGTCAACCCCAAAGATATCTCCGATGATGTTTGGGACATCTTCGGGTCCTTCGTGAGAACGCCAAGACAGGCCGGTGATATAATCAAGGACATTGGTGGCTATCCAGAGCCCAAGGGCCGGTGGTCAGGCCAAAAAGGACAACGAGCACAATGTCAAGCGGCGATTCAGCTCGTCGAACGGGCTGTCGAACGGTATTGAAGCCGGCCTTTCTACCTGACTGCGATGCGGACGCGCCAGTTTTTCTCGTCGAGTGGAAGGAATCATACTTTAGACGGAACCAGTCCCAGGAGCGCGGTGGATACGTCTGCCCTGATTGCGATAGGGTTTTCATAGGCAGCGCAGGTTTTCGATTGCTGCATGGGGATCACATAACCCCCCGAAAGCACGGAGGGAAGACTGTTTGGGAGAACCTCATTCTGCGCTGCGGCCCATGTAACATCGCGAAAGGAACCGACCTTTAGCGCCACAAGGGAATCAGCTCTTCATCGCTCGTCGCGGGCCCTCTTGGCGAGGAGCGGCGCGGCTAGGTCCTTCGGCCGCCTGACCCTATCGGACGAGACCCAGGCCCTACCATCCCCACGCCTGCGGCCCCAGCCCTGCTCGCCCAGCTATTCGTCGAGCGCCGGCGCCCCCTGCCCTGCGTGCACCTTCAGCACCTGCCGGGCAGCACCGCGCACCGTCACCATGTCGCCCTGCGGGGCAGAGCTGGTCCTCGGGGCCCCGTTCAAGACGTTCACAAGGTGGACGAGCGGGAGCCGCCCGGTCGCGCCCGAATCTCCCCGAAAAGCAGAAAGCCCGACCCCCGAGGAGCCGAGCCATCACGCCTGACAGCCGATGCTTCCCCTCCACGCAGGCCGGTCCTGCATGTAAGGGGGGACACGGATGGCTGGCCACATCGAGAAGCGCGGCGAGAACACCTGGCGGGTCAGGGTCTTTCTTGGCGTCGACCCGGACACCGGCAAGGAGAAGCGGCACTACAAGACCATTCACGGCACCAAGAAGGACGCCGAGAGGTACATGACCGCCGCCCTGCGGGAGCGGGACCTGGGGATGTTCGCCGAACCAACAAAGCTAAAGGTGGCGCAGTACCTTGACCAGTGGATGGAGCAGGCCGCGAAACCCCGCGTACGGGTCCGCACGTTCCAGGACTATCAGGCGATCCTGAAGCGCATCAAGCCGCGCCTCGGGGGTCTGGCGTTGGAGAAGGTAACGCCTTTGGCTATCCAGACTTTCTACAACGAGCTGCTCGCGGCCGGCTTGAACCCGAAGACGGTTCGTAACGTCCACGTGGTTCTCCACTCCGCCCTGAAGCAGGCCGTGCGATGGCGGATGGTGCCCTTCAACCCGGCCCAGGACGTCGAGCTGCCCCGACTCACCCGCACCGAACGACCGACGCTGACCCCGGCCCAGGCCCAGCAATTTATCGAGATCGCAAGCGCTGACCGCATGGGCATCGTCTACTTGGTGGCCCTATCGACTGGCATGCGGCCCGGGGAATACCTGGCCCTCCGGTGGCCCGACGTCGACCTGGCCACTGGCGCTGTTCGGGTTCAACGAACTCTCTTCTGGCCGAAGGGTGGGGGCTGGGTGTTCGAGGAGACGAAGACCGCCCGAAGCCGGCGGACCGTCTTCATCCCCAAGAGTCTGCTGCCCGCTGTGCGGCGACACCGCAGCCAGCAGCTTGAGCACCGCCTGCTGCTGGGGGACGAGTACCAGAAGCACGAGCTGGTGTTTGCCAACGAGCTGGGTGGCCCGCTGCACAAGGACAACATGAACCACCGGCACTTCAAGCGCATCCTGAAGGCCGCCGGCCTGCCCGACATCCGGGCCTACGACCTACGGCACACCTATGCCACGCTGCAACTGGCCGCCAACACGAACCCGAAGATCGTGTCCGAGAGCCTCGGGCATTCCACGACCCTGCTCACGCTGGACACATACTCCCACGTCACGCCCAGCATGCAGCAGCAGGCATCCGATACGATGGACAGCTTGCTGTTCCCGGGCGCCCGCTAACCCGTTCCCAGTGACCGAGATTCAGGGACCGAGTTTCAGGGTGTTTTCCGGAGTTCGGTCCCACCACGGTCCCAAAGGCCGCCCAGCAGCCCCTTTTCAGTCCCTGCCCGAAAAGTAAGAAACCCAGGTGTTACCTGGGTTTCTTGCTGATTGCGGGGATTGGATTTGAACCAATGACCTCCGGGTTATGAGCCCGACGAGCTACCGGACTGCTCCACCCCGCGGCGTTGTGTTCCCTATTATACACAGGCGCCCATCCCTGTCAAGCGCCCCTCCACATCGCTGTGGTTTCGAGATAGCAGCACGGGCACTGGGCCCTGCCCGCCAATGCTGAAAAAGAACGAGCTCGGTCATTGGAACCGGGGTGGAATTGCCGCCCTCACCTCAGATCGCGGGCGACCGGCTAAATGCAGGGACCAGTGCTGTTTGCTTTCACGAAAGGTTCCATTCTCAATGGTGGAACGATCATCGTACCGGTCATAAACGTAGAGCGGCTTGGCAACTGGATGGCTGGACTTCCATGGCCGATTCATCACGTACGCCTGAGAGGCTCTGAGCTTCAGCTACCGGCCCACCCTTCACTCCCTGATCTGCGTCTGGCGGTCCTGGCAGGCCCTTGATTGCTGGGTCCATCTGACGGTACGTTCGCTCACGGAAACACCAACAAAAAAGCCGGAGGCAAGGCCTCCAACTTTTACAGAGGTGAGACTGCTGTCAGGTTCTGCGACGCCGCATCCAGGCCAGCGGGAGCAGAGAGCCCAGGAGCCAGACGGTCGACGGTTCGGGGGCGCTGGCCGTGGGCGTGAAGGTCACTGTGAAATCACCGTCTCCACTCAGGTCCTCGGTGCCAAAGGCAAACGTTTGCGTGAAAACGCCCGTACCTGCACAGAAGCTGAAGCATTTGGGCAGAGCTGGAAAGGTACAAAAACCGGTCGTAGCGCCATCCAGCGGAAGACAGCCAGACGCGCCTCCGACTTCCACCCCCGAGATGTGGAAGGTGTCGCAGAGCCCAAAACAGCCGTTGAAATTGGTGACAATCGTGGTGGGGCTGCTGCCCGGAACGCAGGTCAGGGTGAACAACTGGTGCGAAAATGCCGTGCACGTATCGGCGAGGGTAAAGGTGAGGACTTCGCCCGTGCCACAGTTGAAGTTCGCGTCGCCGACGCAGGTGGTCGTCACGGTGAAGGGCACCGCCGATGCCGGTCTACTCGTGCCGATGAGCGTCAAAGCCGCCAAAGACAGAACCGCCAGACCCCGGTGTCTCATGCTGATGCCTCACTCTCACCTAATCCAGCCCATCGCACCGAGCCGCAGATTATTCTAGCCGCTCGTCGAATTTTTGTCAACGATCAACCAGCCACATCGGCCTGTCAGGCGGCCGGCGTGGGCGGCGCGGAGGGCAGGCGGAAGGTGAACTTCGACCCCTTGGCCGGCTGGCTCTCGCACTGTAGCGACCCACCGTGTACCTTGGCGATCTCGTAGACGATATAGAGCCCCAGCCCCAGGCCGCCGTAGCTGCGGGTGTCGCCCGCCTCGCCCTGCCAGAACGGCTCGCACATGCGCCGCTGCACCTCGCCGGTCATGCCTATGCCCTGGTCGATCACCACCACGTCCGCGCCCCCGTCGTGACCGGTGACCGACACCTCGACCATCGAGCCGGGCGACGAGAACTTGGTGGCGTTGTCCAACAGGTGATAGACGCAATGCGTGATCTTCTTCTGGTCGGCCACAATGAGGATCATGGCCCCCTGCTGATGCTGGAACCGATACGTCCTCTCGGGGTTGACCTGCGCCCAGTGATCCACAAACCGCCGCAGCGTGTCGATCAGATCTATCGACATGAAGCAGCACTGCCGAGGCAGTTCCTTGATCTCGTTGACGACGAACAGGTCGTCGAGCAGGCACCCCAGGTGATCCGACTCTCGATCGATGTTGCGCAGAAACTCTCCCTGCCGAGCATCGGGCAGGCGGGTCCGGAACTGCTCCAGCACCTGGACATACCCTTTGATCACGGTGATGGGCGTGCGCAGCTCGTGCGATACGGTCGAGACATATTGGCTGCGGGTGCTCTCCAGCTCTTTCAAGCGCTCGTGGGCTTTGCCCAGTTTGTGATGCAACTGGGCGTTGTTGAGGGCCGCCGCCGCCATGTTGGCAAACGCCATGCACAAAGGCAGATCCGCTTTGCCGTATCGACCGTCCGTCTTGTTGACGATCTCCAGCGCGCCGATCACCTTGCCATCGGCCGCCAGCGGCACCACCATCAGGTCCCGGGTCAGGTAGCCCGTCGAAGCATCGACCCGCGATGCCCAACGAGGATCGGTGCGGGTATCTTCGATAATCAACGGCTCGTTGTGGGCAACGGTATGGCCCGCCAGACCCTCGCCCACGGCCAGGGTAATGCACTTGAGGGCCGGCACCAGGTGGCTGAGGTGGTCGGCTACGTCGACGTGCTCGAAATGCAGACGCCCTGTCTCCTCCCGCAGCAGCAGGATGGACGCCCCTTCGGCTCGCAGAACGGTGCGGGCCGCTCGCACCGTGCGCTCCAACACGGTCTCCAGATGCAGGGTCGCGGACAGTTCCCGACTCACATCCAGAAGCGATTCAAGCTGCCTTCGCTCCGACGCCGGTTCGACCATAGCCTGGGACGTTCGCCCCAGCCAAAAATCGCCCTTCAAGTGTTACATCCCAGCAACGGCGTGTTCATGTCGTGATGCTAGCATGATCGGCATGACGATCGAGAGGATGCTCCAAAGTCCGCACCAGGCGGCTCGCAAAGTGCACGACCTGTTCATCCACGGTCCCCGGCCAGCGCCGGTGGTCGACGGCCTGGTCGAGGAGGCCCGCCAGACGGCCAGCCCCGCCACGACGTGGGGCCCCGCCATGCGGCTGGACCAGGTTCGCAACGCCCACAATACCAATCGGGCCAGCGAGATGAAAGGGGCTCTGGAGGGCAACTACAACTGCCTGGAAGGCGATGTGCGCCTGGCGGGCAGCATTCGCCCTTTTCCCGGCTACCATGATCGGCCCGTCATCACCGCCCATGACGTCACCGCCACCGACGGCTTTACGCTCCAGGAGTGGCTCCGCATCGGTCTGGCGTCCGGCCGCGGCCTGAAACTGGATATCAAGGAGGGCTCGGCCGTCCCCGAAATCATCCGCCAGTTGCGCCATTCGCGGGTGCCCGCCCAGCGGCTGATCCTCAATGGAGGCGTCGACGTCGGCGGCGACAATCCGCTCCTGCGCGTCGCCAAGGACGCCGTCAACGTGGTGCTCCACGACCGGACGACCCTGCAGGACTTCACGGCCATGCGGGCTGCATTTCCCCAGGCCCTCATTGCGCTGTCGCCTTCCACCAGCAAGCTCGATACGGCTCAGTGCGACAAGCTGGCCCGCTGGGCAAAGGCCATCGGCGGGCCCGTCATGTTCGTGCTCGACGCCCAGTACACGACCCCGGAAACGGTCCAACACCTCAAGGCGCACGGTCACATCGCTTTGTGGAACGACCCGAAGCGGTGGAAGCCAGGCGACGTCGAGGCGACCACCCAGCGCTTTCGCGACCTGGGCGTGGACGGCGTCATCGATCTGCGCAACGAGGTCGAGCTGAAGTAGCTATTCGATATCAGGATGCCGAGCCCACCAGTCGGGCCAGGAACCACGCCGCCGCGGCCGCCAGTCCGCCCACCAGCGCGGTCTGCACGGCGCTGCGCCATGGGTGCCGCCCGATGATGCGCCCCTTGGCATAGCCGAACAAGAGCAGCGCCGTGAGCGTGCAGACCACTGACCAGCCCACCGCCTGGTGCAGGTTGCCGCTGACGATGTAGGGTACCAGGGGCACGAGTCCTCCCGCCGCGTAGGACACCGCGATGGTGGCGGCACTGCGCAGAGCTCGGCCTTCTGTCGGCTTCTCCAGCCCCAGTTCGAACCGCATCATGAAGTCGACCCAGGCTTCCGGCTGGCGGCGGAGCGTGTGCAGGATGGGCTTGATCTCGGCCCGGCTGAGCCCGTAGCCCTCGAAGACCTGCGAGACTTCCGCCATCTCCTCCCCGGGGACGTCCCGCACTTCCTGCTGTTCCCGCAGGCGTTCTTGTTGATAGTGCTCTTCGTCGCCCCGTGCCGCCAGGTACCCGCCCAGCCCCATGGACACAGCACCGGCCACGATCTCTGCCACGCCCGCCGTGACCACGACTGCGGCCGAGCTGACGGCCGACAGGCCTGCCGCCAGGGCAAACGGAACCGTGAGCCCGTCGGCCATTCCCATCACGACGTCCCGAACCGTCTCACCCGCCGTGAAGTGCCGCTCCGGGTGAGGCACCGTCAGCTCGGGAAGCCGCCCAGATACAAGGCCAGCGCCACCACGTAGCGCTCCACCAGAGTGAAGACCAGCATCGCCAAGAGCAGGCACATGTACTGGTATTGCAGTGGCAGGAACATGGATTGCCATTTCCGGGCGGTCTGCAAAGGCAGGAAGAAGCCGACCACCTGCCACCCGTCGAACGGCGGGATGGGAAGGAGGTAGAAGCCTGCAAACAATAGGTTCTGCCACCACACCAGGTCCAAAACGAGGGCGACAATCTCGAGGGGCAGGTTGTTTCCGGCCACGGGCAGCACCGGGAACCCCAACGGGAAGCCCATGTGGAAAAGACCGGCCCAGAGACCTATCCGCATCAAGACCGTCGACCAGATGACCAGCGACAACAGCGCCAGAGGCCCGGCCAGCGAGTATCGGGATGCCCGGCGGGGATCGCTGTGCGAAATCTCTGGATCGAACAGCGTGGGCAGCCAGCCGCACATGAACACGCCCCCCTGAATCAGGTTCAGAAAGTACGTGATGAGGGGCGCGTAGACCATGCCCACCCGTTCCGAGCGGAGCACGGGCATGGGGTCCATGTCGATGGGCGTGTAGTTCCCCTCCAGTCGCGCCGGCATCGTTCGCCCGGCGCGGTACACCATCATCGACATCACGAAAATGGGATAGTACAGGAGACAGACCAGAATCGCTTTGACCCAGAATGGCATGGCTTCTCGACCTTTCCACAAACCCGGAAATCCGCCTGCAGTTCCCGCCCCTCACAGGATACCCCCAAGGGGGTCGCCAACCATGGAGCCAGAGGAGGGGCTGGCATTGGCGGTTTGCACTCACTGTGGAATGGCCCTGTTCGGCGAGGGCGCCGTCTGCCCCAAGTGCGGCGCCGGCTGGAATGCTCTGCCCCAGGTACCCCCCGCCCGAAGGGCGCAGCACCTGCCGCGCCTGCCCGATCCTATCGCCGACGAACCTGTCCGCACCTCATCACGACGTCCGCCTGTCGTGCTGGTGCTGGCCCTGCTGTCCTTCCTGGCCCTGGGGTCGGTGGGTACGGTTCTCTATACTGGCCGTATCCAACAGAGCCGTGTCGATCAGGATCGTGTTGAACAGGACCGCATTGCCAACTACTTCCCCCTCTCCCAAGGACGCACCTGGGTCTACCAGGACCAGAAGACCCACCAGTTCTATGAAGCGCGGATCACCGGCATGGACGAGTTCCAGGGCCGGCCCTACGCCACCGTCGAATTGTATCGGGGGACGTCGGAGGATGGCAACAAGCTTGGCCAGTTCTACCTCGAAGAGGGCAACGGCTGCATCATCCTGCGAGGGTTCGACACGAATAGCGGCACCCGGTTTCGCAGCGATTTGAACCTGGTCAGCTTCCCTCTGCACAAAAGGGATTGGACCGGGGCCGTCAAGACCGATCTGAGCGATCCCGGCTGGCACGTCAATTTCCACGTGGTGAGTGAGACGTGCGGCCAGACCGTTCCCGCGGGCTCCTATAGCTGCCTGCACGTCGAAGCGCGGGTGCAAGATCATGAACCCCTGCATGTCCAGTACTGGGAGGGGCCTGGTGTCGGTCCTGTGAGGTTCGAACTGGCCGGCAACCTGCAACCCATGGGGCTCGAGCCGGGCGTGCTGGAACTGGTCAGCTTTAGCCGTGACCCTCGACAGAACTGAAGCGGACCCCTCGCACTACGATATCCGCCTGCTGGGCCCGCCGCTGGTGCTGCGCGACGGCCAGACCACCCACCTGAGCTACCAGAAGGCCGCCGCCATCCTGGCCTACCTGGCGGCCGAAGGCCATGACGTCACGCGGGAACGGTTGCGTACCCTCCTGTGGGAAGAGTCGGATGAGAAGCGGGCGTCCGCCAACCTGCGGCACGCCCTGCACGAGCTGCGCTCGTCCGTGCCCGGTCTTCTCAATATCGAAGGCGATCGAGTCGGGCTGCAGGAGGGGCAGTATTCGATAGACATCACCAGCCTGACCGACGGCACCGACCCGGAAAAGCTTTTCAAGCTGCGGCGGGGCACCTTCTGCGAAGGCCTGGTGGCCAAGGACAGCATCGCCTTCGACGAATGGCTCAGCCTGCAACGCACCCGCCATGACGGTCTCTACCTGACCGCCATGATGGCCCTGTCGGATGCCCGCATCCAGGCCGGAGACCTGGACGGCGCCATGGAAGCCGCCCGTGAGGCCCTCTCC
>DASYBA010000742.1:0-2150 GCA_036501005.1 Candidatus Xenobia bacterium
GCTGGTGGAGAAGATGGGGCGCAGCGTCCGACATCATGGCTCGCGTCCGGTGCATCAGTGCACGAGCCGAAGGTGGGGGGAGGCCTAAGCGGGTGGCTGGACCGGGGACTTACGGCGGCGATCCGTGAGGACCAGCAAAACCCCAAGCGCGACGGCGGCGGGCACAATGGCAGTCTCCGCATCCAGTTCCGGCGCCCCTCCCGTGCTGGGCGATGTCAGTTGGACGTTGCTCAGGAAGAGAAAGTTGATGGCCTGGCGCCCGGCGAAAGTGACGGTATCGCTGCCGGTAGCTTTGACCGTGAAGCTCTCGCTGATCACGCCACTATTGCAAATGCTGCCGTAACGTTCCTTTCTGCGACCGAGAGTATTTGAATTCATGGTCCCGTTGATGGGTGACCCAATGCACCGGCCTTAGTCTGTCGAGAACCGATATTCGGTCGTTTGTTGATAGGTCTGGCCGGGCCGAAGGATGGTGTCGGGAAAGTTCGGCTGGTTGGGCGAGTCCGGGTAGTGCTGCGTTTCCAGGCAGAACCCGGTGTGCTGGGCGTAGCCGCCGTTCGCCGCACTGCCGTCGAGAAAGTTGCCGCTGTAGACCTGGAGCCCCGGTTGGGTGGTCCAGACGTCCATGACGCGGCCGCTCCCGGGCTCAACGACTCGGGCAGCCTCCTCCAGTCGGCCCGACTGGCCTCGCAGCACGTAGCAGTGATCGTATCCGACCGGCTTGGAGGGAATCTCGTGGAGACGCTGGCCGATAAGGGCAAGATGGGTGAAATCGAAGGGCGTGCCCCGCACGGCTGCAAAGTCTCCGGTGGGAATCAAGGTGTCGTCGACCGGCAGGTAGCTGTCGGCGTTGACTTGCAGGCGATGTCGGAGGACGTCCCCATGGCCGGCGCCCGCCAGATTCCAATAGGTATGGTTGGTGAGGTTGATGGGGGTGTCGGCGGTCGTCGTGGCCGTATATTGAATCCGCACCACGTCGTTCTGGGTGAGGATGTAGGTGGCGGTCACGGAAAGGTCGCCGGGATAACCTTCCTCGCCCGCCGGGCTGACCCGACTGAAGCGAATGCCCGTGCCGTCGGGGGCGGTCACCATCTCAGCCCGCCACACATA
This sequence comes from Candidatus Xenobia bacterium, assembly GCA_036501005.1. GTDB lineage: Bacteria > Vulcanimicrobiota > Xenobia > RGZZ01 > DASYBA01 > DASYBA01. Next base: position 1,111 of record DASYBA010000742.1, read on the forward strand.
ACGGTTGAACCCTCGGGTGCCGCCGTGCAGGCTGTTGGGGCCATTGTTCCGAGCGAGGTGGAACGTCTTCCCGTCGAGCGTGAACTCGCCTCGAGCGATGCGGTTGGCGTAACGGCCGACCGTGGCGCCGAAATAGGGGTGATCGCCCAGGTAGCCATCGATGGTCGGGAAGCCCAGCACGACGTTGGCGCGCTTCTCGTGCCGATCGGGGACGTCCAGAGAAACGACCGTGGCCCCGTAATCGGTCATCTTCAGGACAGTCCCGTGATCGTTGGTCATGGTAAAGAGAGACGCCTCGTCGCCCTGCGGGGTGTGCCCGAAAGGGGAGCGCTCCGTCGGTCGGGCTGAGACCGCCAGGGGCAGCATGAGGAGGAGGGCCAGGGTAGCAAGACAAGCTCGACGCATGAGTCGCTCTTGGCCTCGGCAGGGTCTGTCCCCTGCTTGACAGACGAGCAGGCGTGGCCTAGAGTCAAACTTCCATGAAGTTTCTTGCCCTGCTGATCGGGGCCTTGCTCCTGACCACGCCCTGCCGCAACCCTGTTCTGGGGCCCGGCCTCGATACGGAGATTGCCGACCCCTTCGTCTTGAAGTTCAAGGGCGAGTACTACCTGTACTCGAGCGGAAACCCGATCTCCGCCTGGCACTCCGTCGACCTCGAGCACTGGACGCCGGTCGGTCCGGTCCTCCGTGCGTCGACGGGGCCAGGAGCCTGGAACGGCACGGATCTGTGGGCGCCTGAAGTCACCTATCGGAACGGTCGCTTCTATCTCTACTACACGGCGACCGTCAAGGATCCAGACTGGCGACGGCAGGAGGCGCAGCGACGGGTGGGCGTGGCCATGGCAGACAGTCCCACGGGTCCGTTTATCGACTCGGGCCATCCCGTCTCGGTGGGGTGGGCCATCGACGGCGACGTGCTCCACGATCCCGATACGGGGCGGGACTGGCTGTTCTACAGCACGCTGGACGAGCAGCACCTGCACGGGGCAGGTCTGGCCGTCGACGAACTGCTCGCGCCCGACCGGGCGGCGGGCCACCCG
>DASYBA010000743.1:0-2402 GCA_036501005.1 Candidatus Xenobia bacterium
ATTGCGAGTGGCGGATCATCATGATGGGACACAACATCCTCAAGCTCTTCCGCCATGCACGCGACAGGGTTCTGGCACTCATACGGCCGCGCGTGCCGTCATTGCTCTACTCAGGGTAGACAATCCGAGAAGGGCTCCTAGTGACGGGCGGCGGCGGCAGGAGCGGAGCGGTCGCGGCGTCCAACCCCATGGGGATGAGCTACGACATCGTCTTGTTGGACATCTCGCCCGACGCCACCGAGGGGGAACTCAATGACGTCCTGACCGTGGACGACAGCCAGTCCGAGCGGCTCGACGAACTGAAGAAGCTGGGCTCCCACATGGTCAAGCAGGGCTTCCAGCGGACCGGCGGCGAGCCGCACGCCGCCGAGTTCAGCAACGGGCCTCTCAAGGTCACCATCTGTCACGAGAAGGCCATCTTCAGCATTCCCTTGGAAGAGGACGACGAGCAGGCCAAGGCCATGTTCGACAAAGCCTGGGCGGTTCTAGTCGACATGGTGAAGGTGACCGGCTTCCAGGCTTTCACCCGGCACTTCGGCATCTTCAAGGTGGAGACCGCGTACGGTGACGTCCTCCGCCACTACCATCGTCCAAAATCCGGCTCGCTCAAGGACCGCCTGGGCAAGCTCTTCAAGCGCGGCTAGGCCTGGCGTTCAAGACTACGGCAGCGCCATGTGCTGCGCCATGAGTCCCGCCAGGAACTTGTGGAAGTCGGGGCTATAGTGCACCATGTCGACGAACACGTGTTTGTGCCCATACTGCTGCAACGCATCGTCCAGGTCGACGGCTTCCGGCACGCTCGACGGGATTTTCGCATACACCTCCTGGAACGCCCGCACGATGCCGGGCGATACGGTGGGCGTCGCCCGGTGCAGCGACAGGTCGTATTTGACGAACGGCACCGGCTGCCAGAAGAAATACGATTTGATGCCGTTCTCGTTGCACAAGCGGCGGGCATCCGATACGTTTTCCTGGTACGTGTCGACGATTTCTTGGGCCCGGGCCGCGACCTGCTCCTCCGTCAGGAGGTCGGCCGGAGGCGCCGGCGGGGGTGTGATGTGCGACCGCACCAGGAAGGCGAATCGCACCATGGGAATCCACCCGTACTGCGCCAGCCAGTCCTTGCCCATCTGGTTGTAACGGTAGATCTCCGCCAGCTTGCCCGAGAACACGGGCTGGTCGGATCCGACCGTGCACCAGTTGTTGACGTCGTTGAGCCCGTCCAGGAACACCACCACGTCGGGCTTGTGACCCGTTCGCAAGAGCCTGCGCAACAGCGCCAGCTCCTGTGAGCTGTAGTACCACGTACGACCCCAGTTCGTCAGCTCGACGCGATACGGGTGCGGCGCTGCGCTGCCCTGCCGCTGCAGCACGTTCCACATCGCCGAGGCCAGCGTCCACTCGTCGGCCACCCGGGACCCGAAGGTCGTGCTGCCCCCCAGCATGAAAACCTTGACGGTGGGCCACGACGGGTCCACCTTGATGGCTGGGTCGAGCACCGATATCCGATACGGGAATTCAGGGCCATCCGTGATAATGTTGACCGTCGCACTCTTGAACGTCGGCGGCCCGAACTCAACCCACGGCAGAAAAACGCTGCCGGCGTGTCCGAAGTCGTTCATGTCGTCGATCATGGTCTCGACCCGGTCGCGGGGCAGTCCGGCGTAAGCCCGCATGTCGAGGTCCGAAATCGTATCGGGATCCCGCTTTTTTCCGGGCAACGGCCGACCCTCATCGGGGTTCTCCGGCGTCGGCAGGGGACTCGGCGTCAACAGATGCTGTCCCGCGGGAAGGGTGGGCGGCAGCAGCGGCGGCGGGTGTTGCTGCAACCGCTTGTTGACGAAAATCAAAGCGACATTAAGCGCCACCAGCAAGACGAGGAAGTTGGTAACGAAATAGGCGAACCGCGTATAAGCCGGGGGCGCTTCCTTCAGACCAGCACCGCCCCTTCCTGGGCCTCCGGCATCTCCTGGTCCTGACGGATGTTGTCACCCTGCAGCACGTGCATCAGCACGCCGTACACGACGAACGCCACCGCAAAGCCGACCAGCCAGGCGAACGCGTAGACTTGCAGGGCCAGACCCTGAAAACCCGTGGCCGTCGCGGCATCGACGCCTTTCAGCGTGTAGATGAAACCGGGAATGTTGGGCAGAACCCCCAGCACCAGCGCCACCACCGCCAGGGGATTCCACCCGTTCGAATAGTGATACCGCCCGTCCATTCGATAGAGGTCAGCCACCGCCAACCGCTTGCGCCGCAGCACCCAGAAGTCGCAGATCATGATGCCCGCAATCGGACCCAGCAGGGCAGAATAGCCGATCAGCCAGGTAAAGATATAAGCCCCGACCGATGAGAGAAGCTTCCATGGGCAGATGAGAATGCCGATGATGCCCGTGATCGTC
>DASYBA010000744.1:0-4422 GCA_036501005.1 Candidatus Xenobia bacterium
GCCCCACCGTCATGGTCTATACGCCGTTCCCCCAGTCGACCGCCGACGAGTGGGCCGCGGCCTTCGAACGGGATACCGGCATCCACGTCGAGCAGATCGAGGAGCCGACCACCCGAGTCTATTCGCGCCTGCGGGCCGAGAAAGCCTATCCTCGGGCCGACGTATGGATTGGCGGGGGCGGCATGGTGCCGTTCATTTCGGCCGCCAACGAAGGCCTGTTGGAGCCGTATCAGCCCCACATCCCGTTCGACATGCCGGAGCACCGCGGCCACCTGGTGTTGCGAGATCCGCAGTGGCGCTGGGAGGGTGTGGCCATCATCGGTCTGGGCTTCGCCTACAATCCGAGTCGCCTGCCGGCCGACCAACTGCCCCGCACGTGGGATGACCTGGCCCTGCCGCGTTGGCATCACGACGTCATCATGTACGACCCGGCCGCATCTGGAACGGCCATGCTGTTCGTCGAGGCGGCCATCATGCGGTCCTTGCAGCATAGCGGATCCGAGGAGCCCGGCTGGAAGTACCTGACCGACTATTACCACAACCTGTCCCGGTACGCCGGGGACGGCCCTCCTTCCATGATGGTCAGCCGGGGCGAATGCGACATCGGCATTCACTTCGAACACCAGGTCCTCCAGTATATCGAACAAAACCACAGCGAGGCGGCTATCGAACAGGCGCAGAAGTCCTTGCGATGGACCATTCTACCGGAGTCGCCCGTCATCGTCGACCCCATCGCCCTGGTCAAAGGGGCCCCCCACCCGGAGAATGCTCGCCGCTTCATCGACTACATCTTCAGCCACGAAGGCATGCGCATCATCAACAAGTGCTTCTTCGTCGTCGACCCCTCCTTCCCGGCGCCGCCTCACCTGGACTACACCATCGACCAGATGATGGCGCACAGCATGCCCCTCGACATCGACTGGATGGGGGCCAACTTCCATCGCCTGCTGGTGCGCTGGCAGAACCAGGTGGAAGACAATCATTGGTTGTGGGAGGGCTCATGAGCCGAGTCGTCATCCAGAACCTGGTAAAACGATATGGCACCGCGCTGGCCGTCAAGGAAGTCAGCATCGACATTGCCGAAGGCGAGTTCCTGACGCTGCTGGGTTCCAGCGGCTGCGGCAAGACCACCACCTTGCGCTGCGTGGCCGGTCTCGAAGCGCCGGACGGGGGCGAGATCTACTTCGACGAGCGTCCGATATCGAAAGTCCCGGCCTACCAGCGGTCTTGCGGCATGGTGTTCCAGAACTACGCCCTCTTCCCCCACATGACCCTGGCCGAGAACGTGGCCTACGGCCTCACGGCGCAGCGTTATCGGGGCGCCGGCCTGCTGGATCGGATGCAGATCCTGGCCCGCTCGACCCTGGCCTCGCTGACGCCCGCTGAAGTGGATCAGGTGCGGGAGGCGCTCGACCGAGTTGAGCTGGGCCACGTGGCCGAGCGGCGGCCGGGCCAGTTGTCGGGCGGCCAGCAGCAGCGGATTGCCCTGGCCCGGGCCCTGGTCACTCATCCCAAGGTGCTGCTCTGCGACGAGCCGCTGGGCGCTCTCGATGCGCGGCTCCGGGTGAAGATGCGGGAGGAGATCCGGCGCATTCAAAAGCAGGCCGGCATTACCACCCTCTACGTCACCCATGACCAGGAAGAGGCGCTAGCCATATCGGATCGCATTGCGGTCATGAATGGGGGCGTCATCGTGCAAATGGGGCACCCGGAAGATCTCTATACCCGCCCCCAGACTCGCTTCATTGCTGATTTCATCGGTCTGGAGAACATCTTTGAAGCGGGCCGGGCCGATGCCCATCGGGTGCAAGTCGACGGCCTGGTGCTGCAGGTGGACGGCACGGTAGAATGGGACAAGGGCCACGTGGCCATCCGGCCCGATACGATCCGGCTCCATCCGGAGGGCGACCAGCCCAACACGTTCGACGGTATCGTCAAGCTGCGCATGTTCATGGGGGGCGCCTTCAAATACGTCATCCAGGTGGGCTCCAAGGACCTCATCGTGCACGTGCCTCAGCATCTTCGCCAGGCCGATATCGACGAGGCCGTGCGGCTTGCGATTCCTCCGGCCGAACTGCGGCTCCTGGAGAATTGATGCGCAAGCTCGGCGCGCTGGTCATCGGAGTCTTTCTGGCGCTTTTCCTGGTGGTGCCGCTCCTCAGCCTGTTCCTGGTGACCTTTACGGGCGAACCGGTCAACCTGCTGGGTGGCCACCTGTCTGCCCCCTCGTGGTCGCTGCAGTACTATATCGAATTCTTCCAGTTGCCCCGCTACTACAAGGGACTGGTCAACAGCCTCCTGTTCAGCGCCGCTGTCACGCTGGCCAGTTGCCTGCTGGGCGTGTTCGTGGCGCTGGTCCTGGGGCGGGCCGCCGTGCCAGCTCGTGGCTGGCTGAGGGCCCTGGCCCTGGTGCCTCTCGCTCTGCCGTCCTATCTGATGGCCGTCTCGTTCATCTTCTTGTTCGGCAAGAGCGGCCTCGTCACGCACCTGACCGGCATCCACCTGGACCCCTTCACCCCCGCCGGCACGCTCCTGGTCCAGGCCTTTTCCTTCTTTCCCGTCGTCATGCTGACCACGTCGGCCAGCTTGGAGCAACTCGATCCCTCCGTGGAGGAGGCGGCCGGCGTTCTGGGCGGCGACACGACGCTGGTCTATTGGAAAGTGGTGCTGCCGCTGCTCACCCCGGGCGTCCTGGCCGGCGCTTTCCTCACCTTCATCCGCTCGTTTGGCGACTTCGCCGCCCCCATGCTGCTCATGCCGCCCAGTATCAAGCTGATCGTCTTGGAAGCCTATCGCGACATGTCGGGCAACACCTACTGGGGGGGAGCCGCCACCCTGTCCACCCTCATGGTGGTGACCGTGGTGGCGGTCATGGCTTTGCAGCGCCGCTACCTGGAGCGACACAAGTTCGAGACCATCGGAGGACGCTCGGCGGGCGCCCCCCGGCTCTATCGGAACGTGTGGGGCTGTCGAGTCCTGCTTCTCCTCACCCTGCTGCTGCTGGCCTTCCCGCTGGTCAACGTCGTCGTCCTCGTCCTGCTTTCGCTGTCGGCCTCATGGGGCAGCGATCAGCTCTGGCCCAGCCTGACGATCGACAACTACAAGACCGTGCTCGGATCGAGCCTTCACTTTATCACCAACGGGCTCTGTCTGTCGCTGGTCGCAGTCCTCTTCTGCCTCATCCTGGGGACGTGCGTCGCCTGGATGTTGTATCGAACGAAGTGGTGGGGAAAGCACCTGCTCGATACTCTGGTGCTCATCCCGTTCATCCTGCCTGGAACGGCCTTTGCCATCGCCCTGGTGACCGCCTTCAACCAGCCGCCGCTGGCGCTGCATCTGACCGCGCAACTGGTCATCATCGCCTACATCGTGACTCGAACACCCTATGCCGTGCGGTCGGTGACCGCGTCGCTCTCGCAGGTCGGGTCGTCGATGGAGGAGGCGTCCAGCACGCTGGGAGGCACCGGCAGCCTGACGGCCCTCAAGGTGCTCCTCCCCATGGTGCGGCCGGGCCTCCTGGCGGGCGGCATCATGGCGTTCATCTCTTGCATGACCGACGTCGCCATCACTCTGATGGTGTGCCCGCCGAGCTGGTACCCGGTATCGGTTACCATCTACCTGAAGACGGCTGAATCGAAATACTTCCTCGCCGCGGCCTATGGCATCGTGTTGATGGTGTTCATCTTCGGCGCCTATACGGCCATGCTGCGCCTGGGCAAGTCGCGGGAACTGGCCACGTGACCTCATCCAGGCCCATGACGCGAAACAACCCGGGGGTGCAGCCGGGTGGTGGGTAAAGGACCTGCGGAATGTCCGCTAGGTCGCTCGCCGCGGTGCGGCCGCGATGGCGATGGAGAGCGTCGAAAGCAACTGGCGGAAGGCCTGCGGGTCGGGCATGGCGTCGACCGGCACCCGGGTCAAGGAAGCCAGGAAAGCGTTGCTCGGCGTCTGGGCTGCGGAACGGTTGCTGGCCATCGATGAGATCCTCCGTGTTTGAACTGCATGTCTATTCTGCGCCGGAACGCCGCCCCGCATCTAGCCGTCAATTGTAACCATCATGTTAACTGCCCCACCAGATGTTAACACGGGGTGAACCAAATGTTAAATGTGGTCACCTTTTTACTCCCCCGAACACCGACCGAGTCTCGACGGGGCCCCCAGCGCAGCGAGGGGGGCGCTGGCTAGTAGCGCGAAGCAGATGCCGCACAGCTCCCAAAATTTGCCGGCCGGGGGGTCCCCCAGCGCATCGAGGGGGGCTCCAGCTCAGCGAGGGGGCGCTGGCTAGGAGCCCTTCTCGGATTGTCTACCCTGAGTAGAGCAATGACGGCACGCGCGGCCGTATGAGTGCCAGAACCCTGTCGCGTGCATGGCGGAAGAGCTTGAGGATGTTGTGTCCCATCATGATGATCCGCCACTCGCAAT
>DASYBA010000745.1:0-20694 GCA_036501005.1 Candidatus Xenobia bacterium
CGCCCGTCAAACCGGCAAAAAACAAGGGGGCCGAAGCCCCCCGCATCAACGGCGGTGTTCCCAGCGATGGGGACCGTTCCAGTGATGCCAATGATGGCCGCCATCCCACCAACCCCAGGAGTTGTTGTACTGGATGATGGGGTAGGCTGAGCTCGGCGCGGAATAGGACGGGTAGTAGTAGTACCCGTTATAGCTCTGGTAAGGAGACCCGTACAACGGCGCGGTTCCAACCGATATCGACAAGCCGCTGTTGTAACGGTGATGGTAGTGGTGATGGTACTGGGCCGAGGCAGGTGCCGCCACGCCGAGCATGAGCCCGGCGCTCAGCAAGAGCCCCATGAATCGTCGCTTGAACATGTGAGTTGACCTCCGTTCACTTCCTTATTCCCATCCTGCATTAACGCGGCCTAATAGGAGTACGGGGGCGGGAGCCGAACTATGGCGGGCTCTGCGGGACCCGTCCGGGTCCTTGAAGAATATTCGTCAACATGAAGGACCTGGGTTCTCGTCTCGGCTGGCTAGGGCTGGCGGCACTCGCCGTCGGTCTGGGTCGCGTCTGGGCCCAGGGCGGCGACCCCATGACGGGGACGGTCCCCGCCCCGGCGAGCTCCCCCGTTCCGGGCATCATGCGAGACGAGGGGGCTGGCCTTCCACCGGTGCCCGTCCCCCAGATCGCCATGCCCGTGCCGGAGCAGCAGCCGGTCGAAATTCATGCCCGCTCCTTGGTGTACCACCCTGACAAGACCTATGCCGAGGGCGGCGTCGTCATCTTGCTGCAGGACGCCCGCATTCGGGCGGACCGTATCGAGCTGGACAACCAGACCAACGAGCTGGAGGCGACCGGCAACGTCAACCTGGTCCGCGGCACCAGCTCGGTCTCAGCCGATCGGTTGACCTACAACGTCAAGACCCGGCGGGCCATGATGTACAACGTGGTGGGCCGGGGCAGCGATTTCGGCTACAAGAACAAGCAGATCAACGGCGAGCTCTTCTTCTGGGCACGCACCATGGAGTGGGACACCAAAAAGATGGTCCTGAGCAAGGGCACCATCACGACCTGCGATCTGCCGCCCATGAAGTGGCACTACCACATCACGGCCGACAAGGTGACGGTGATTCCGGGCGACGAGTTGTACCTCACCAAGGCGCGCTTTTATATCCACGACAAGGAAAAGATCGGCATCAACAAGGCCCAGTTGTCCTTGCGCAAGGCGCAGAAGGGCCGCCAGGTGCTGTTTCCCCAGTTCGGCTACGACAGCGTCGAGGGCGCGTTCATGCGCGAGGCCCTGCCGTTCGGCGGCAACGAGAACTTCACCGGACTCCTGCATCTGGACTACTACACGCTGGGCGGCTTTGGCGGCGGCATCACCGACGTCTACAAGATTGGCGACAAAGGCTCGGGCACTTTCTACTACTATTCACTGCATTCCACCGTGCCGGGGGCCAGCCGCTACCAGTTGGACAGCCACTTTACCTACCAGTTTGCCAATGGCCTCAACCTGGCCTGGTATATCGACACCAGCCAGTTCGGGGTGCCGGGCCAGTTGGCGCCCGTCAACTTCGACTCGGTGGTGGCTTTGTCGAAGTCTGGCAAGCACTATACGGTGAGCCTGAGCGACTCGGTGGCGTCCTTTTCGCTGGGCCCGCAGAGCAGCGTGAGCACGACGTACAGCTTCTTGTGGCGGCAGAATTTCAGCGACACGCTGAGCAACCTGCTCAACGTCGACTACACCACGCAGTCGACGGCCCAGATCAGCACCTATCGCCTGCACACCTTGGATCACCTCAGCGACATCGGCAGCGTGTTCGATACCAGCCTGGACTATGAGTTCACCTCCGGCACCTCGAGCTTCTATGTCAATCGGGAGCCCGACGTGACGCTGCGCTCGCACCCGATCCGGCTCGAGGGTCTGCCGTTCCTGGCCTCGGTGTCGGTCGGAGAGTTCGACGAGCAGCCCACCAACGTGCACGAGATGCGCACCGACCTGCACCTGGAGATTCCCGAGCAGGAGTTCCGCCCGTGGGAGGGGGCCCGTTTCTATGCGCAGGGCGGCTATCGGCAACTTTTCTACCAGGATGGCGACGAGAAGTACATCCTGGGCTTGCGGGGCGGCTACGTCCAGGAGATCGGCGATCACCTCACCACCCGGCTGGACGTCGCATCGCAGGACCCTAACGGATTTTCACCCTTCCAATCCGACTTTTTCGATACCTATCAGAACGTGTCGGGAGGGCTGGAGTGGTCCAACAAGGACTACTGGCGCTTCAGCCTGTTGTCCGGGTACGACGTCAGCCGCAACCTGTTCCAGACCGTGTTGGGCCGCATGAACGTCAATCTGAACCAGCAGATGGGGGCGACAGTGGCGGCCAACTATGACGTCAATACGCACAACATCGACAATATCGATAGCGAGCTGCGGCTGAAGCTGTCGAAAGAGTTCTACCTGCAGACCTACGACCTGTACGATTGCATCAACCATCGCCTGACGTACAACGATTTCGCCATCACCCGCGAGCAGCACGACTTCGTCAGCCAGTTGGTCTATCGAGGGGTGCAGAACGAGCTCTATCTGCAGTTTTCCATCAAGGGATTCCCGTTCGCGTCGCCCCACATCGGCCCCAACCAGGGCGGCATCATCCAGGGCATTCCGGGCTACACGTCCAACACCCAGGGCCTGGTGCCGCAGGGGGCTCGAGACGCCGAGGCGCCGTACGGGCTTTAGCGCTTGAGGTGGGGGGCCAGAGCGAAGCCGCTGAGGAATCCGCCGACGTGGGCGAAGTAGGCGATGCCGCTGGCGTCGTAGCCGTTCAAGCTGGCGGCGCCGTGGAAGGCCTGCAGGACGAACCACAGCCCCAGGTAGAGGATGGCCGGTATCGATACGGTGGTGATGAAGATGCCGAGAAAGACCAGGCTTCGGATGCGTGACCCCGGGTAGTACAAAAGATAGGCGCCCAGCACGCCGGCGATGGCCCCGCTGGCGCCGATGCACGGCATGGGGGAGTGGGGATCGATAAGCGTCTGCGTCACGCCCGCCGCCAGCCCACAGAATAGATAGAAGGCCAGAAAGGACGCCGGGCCCTGGCGGTCTTCAACACCCCGGCCGAAGGCCCACAAAAACAGCATGTTGCCGATGATGTGGGCCCATCCGCCGTGCAAGAACATGCTGGCAAAGTAGGGGACGAGGGTGCGGATGACGGCCCGGTGCCCCTCCATCATGAGTTGGAAGTGGTGGGGCACGACGCCCAGGTTCTGCACCAGGTGTTGCAACCCATGGGGCGACAGCGTCAGCTCGTAAACGAAGGCTAGCAGGTTGGCCAGGACCAGGCAGGTGGTGACGACGGGGGCGCTGCGCGTCTTGACGTCACCGTAAAGGGGAATCATCCGTGGTCTTGCGACACTCGCTCAACGAAGGCATCGGGGTTTTCGAACCCCGTCAGTCGCAGGTTCTTGAGCTCATGGCCGTCCGGCGCCAGGAACACGACCGTCGGCAAGCCCTGGATGTCGTATTGCTTGTACAGCGCCTTGACGGTCGGATCGTTGTCGTTGGTCAGGTCGGCCTTGAGTCGAACGAAGCTCGAGAGAGCCGAGATGACCCGTTTGTCGGTGTACGTCTTGGTTTCCAGCTCGTGGCAGTCGGTGCACCAGCCCGCTCCAAAGTCGATGACGATGGGCTTGCCGGGGACGACCAGGCTGGGGCTGTAAGCCTCCCACTCGGCGCCGACGGCGTTGATCTGCTGCCACGCCTGTGCGCCCAATCCAATACCCGCCAGCACGAACGCCACACCCACCGCCCGCTTCACGTACAGGAAACCGGGCTGGCGGCCCGGCTGGGTTTTTTCCAGGAAGCCGGCATAGATCCCGGCCGCCACGGCGAAAGCGGGCAAGAGCCAGACCCACAGCCTCTCGGGCAGCAGTCCTTTCAGATACCAGATGGCGATGCCCATCATGATGAGGCCCAGGACTTTCTTGACCCAGACCATCCAGGCGCCGGAGCGAGGCAAGGCCTTGGTGGAGCCGGAGAACCAGCCCAGGATGAGAAACGGCGTTCCGAGTCCCAGGGCCATGGTGAAGAAGAGCCAGAAGCCTAGCACCGGGTTGCCGCTCTGGCCGACCATGGTGAACAGGCTGAGGACAAACGGGCCAATGCAGGGGGCGGCCACAATGCCGATGAAGAGCCCCATGAAGAGCGCACCCCACACGCCCTTTTTCGATTCGACCCGGCTGGCGATGGAGCTGGGCACGGTCAGCTCGTAGACGCCCATCATGGAAAGCGACAACGCAAAGAAGGTCACCGCCACGAACCCCAACACCCATGGGCTTTGCAAAGCCGACCCGAAAAGGTGCCCGGTGAGGGCCGCGAACACCCCCAGTATCGAGTAGGTCGTACACATGCCCAGCACGTAGGTGCTGGCCAGGAGAAACGTCCGGGTGCGCTGCCGCACCGGGTCTGGGTCGTCGACCGACTGCGAGCCGAAGAAGCTGATGGTGATGGGAATGAGGGGGTAGACGCAAGGGGTCAGGTTGAGAGCCAGGCCTTGCACAAAGATGACCGCCAGGGCGATAAGCCAGCCCCTCTGCTGGATGGTGTCGGCCAGGCTGTTTTTTTCTGGCGTCGCATCGGTGGCGGGAGATGCAGTGACGCTCGGAAGGGCGGCGGGGAACAGCTCCGGGTGCACCGGATGGACGGCCGCGCCGGCCGCCACCACGGGAATGTCGACCGAGAACGGTTGCGTGGCGGGCGGGAAGCATGACTGTTCGGTGCAGCCCTGGTAGCTGATGGTGCCGGTGACGTGCATCGGGCCCGGGCTGTCTGGGGCTAGCAGGTGGGCCAGGATGACGGTGTGTCCGCTATAGACCTGCAGGGGCTGGTCTTCGTAGGGGAGCTTCAGCGATTTGGCCGGCGGATAGGTCACGTCAGCCGTCGGCGTCGTGGTGACCACGGTGGGAATGTAATCGGACGAAGACGGTACGTGCGCCTGGATATGGTAGGCAGACCCGATCTCCAAGATGACGGCCAGGGTGACCGAGTCGTGCGGGTGGACCGCGTCGGTCGACGGCTGCACCGTGACGGTCAGGACCTGAGGCGGCTTGGGGAGCGCCAGAGCGGGCATGGCCGCGACCAGCACCAGGAACATCCAGGCCAGGAATTGCCCTCGACCAGATCGGCGATATCTACTCGATGGTATCATAGCAGTCTGCAATTTCGAGGTAGCCGGTGAGGTTCCCCGGTCAGATTTTAGAGACGCGGGGGCGTACGGCGCGGGACTTGTGGCGGTAGCTGATGACCGACGGGTAATCCATCATGGTGCCGGAGGCGTGCACCGGACACACCGTGAGGATGTTCGTGAGGGAGCGGTTGGGTCGGGTGATGAAGTGGCCCCCATAGTACAGGGCCGAGGAAGACCCACCGTCCAGGTTCAGGGCGTAGTCGGCCCCCAGTTGCTGCATGATGGCCGCCAGTTTCGACAGCGTGATGGACCGATGGATGGTGACCAGGATAAGCCGATGGCTGTCGGTCAGCCCGATGGCGCTGCGAGCGGCGGTGGCATAGATGTGGGGGTCTTTGAACCCCTCAGCCCACGGGTTGAGGGCGATGTGGTGCCGGTAGACCAGCGTGGGACCGGAACAGATGGCGAACCGATAACCTCCCCAGTCGACGTGGTTGCCGTTTTCGTGGTTGACCTTGAGGAAGTGGGGCTGCAGGTCCTGATCGACGCCAATGGCGTTGCCGATGTACCCATCCTGCACCATGCGGCCGTTCTGCACGATGGTGCCCAGGGTACGAAGCGTGCTGCAGTCGAAATAGGTGCCGTTGATGGCCGCCCGGGCATGGGTGGAGGCAATCATCGCCTTGAACGTGTCGAGGCGGGACTTCCGCTCGCGGGTTTCATCCGCGGTCACGGGGCGGATATAGTAACGGCGGCTCTGGAGGTTGACCTCCACGACGTTGACCAGCACGCCATGAATACGCGGGGTCATGTAGGTGACGTCGTCGTTCGTCTTGGCAACGGAAGAGGACGACAGCAGCACGCAGATCGATGCCACCAGATGGATAAGACGAAACAGCAAGCGAACTCCTCCGCGCATGACAGAAATGTATTCAAACCGGTCCCCCGGCTTCCTGCCCACGTAGCGAAAGAGTTCCGGCGCGCCTGCAAGCAGGCACGCCGGACCGTCAGAGTTGCCTGAGAAATCCCCCAGCCCCTACTGGAAGGTCCCAGCCCTCGATGCGGTGGCAGTTGATACTATTGTAGCATCAGCAGAAGCCAGTTTCAACCCCGAGAAACGGCGTGGTTACAGTAATCTCAGCAGTTTCCGTCGGGCCCTGGGAGGATCGGCCCTGACGGTACCGTAGTTGGCGGGCCAATATGCGAATTGAATTCAAAACGCTGGCCTGCATGCTGGTAGGCATCTTCTTGACGGCAGGGTGCGCCGCCGGACCGAACGGCAGCGGCAACGGCACCAGCACCAGCGCAGGAACCACCGCAGGAGCGGCCAACGGCGGTGCGGCCGGACCGCACACCATCACGTTTCACATGAGTGTGAACCCAAGCGGGCAGATCGACCGGTCGGGCAATGGCTACTATATCTTCCTGCTGAATGCCAACGATCAGCCCATTGAGGTGACCGACCTCGACACGTTTACCGACATGGTGCGCTTCGACGGCGTCAATTTCCAATGGTACCACCGTATTGAAGAGGCGCCGTCGCCCGGGTTCTTTCTCACCTTCATCAGCGACCTCAACGATAGTGGCAGCGTGAGCGGCGACCAGACCAGTCTGCAGGTCACGTTCAACGTGGGCGATGCGTCCAGTCCGTTCAATACCTTCATCAACACCAACCAGTTCACCGCCCATGCCATCACCACTGACGCCACCAACGGGGCCATTCGTGGCCGGGTGCTGGATTTCTTCGGACCAGGGCCGGACCTCAACAACAACGAGTCGTACACCGTCTTCGCCGACAAGCTGCTGGGGGCGGTGAACCCGCTGCCGGCCAATTTTCCGGTCGACCCCCTCAACGACTTCATCATCTATCCCGACCTGGCGTCCAACTTCCCCTACGTGAACTTCGACCTCGCCGACTTCGACATCACCACCCAGTAGGCGAGCTAGGCGGGGAGCGCCACCGTAGCAGAGGATACGAAGTCGCCCGGGTTGTCGCACAGAATCAGCATGAACGTCACCAGGTAGAGATTCGATTCGGCCTCCGGCGTGAGCCGCTGCAGGGAGTTCAGCTTGAATCGAGCCCGATGGAGAAAGAGCAGGGAATACGGGTCGTAGTGTCCGTCCAGCATGGATGCCACAATGGACGCTGGCACGGCCACCTCCAGGACGGGCCATCCTTCCCCCTGTTGCACCCGCCTCGTCGCCAAATCGAGAAAGAAGGTCGCCGGGCCATCCACTCCCTCGACGGTCAGGCCGACGCCGCGCCGTAGAAAGGCATATAGGTCGGTGAAGCCGGGGATGCCCGCCACGAAACGCTGGAGCGACGACTGAAGCCGCTCCAGAACGTCGCCGACGCGGCCGGGCTGGAAGGGGGGACCGGAGCAGTGGCGTTCGATATTGGCCAGGTACTCTTCCAAGGTGCGGCCCCAATAGTCGACTTGGATGGCCTGGCGAACCCCGTCTCGTTCCACCACGTCCCCCGGTTGGACGACTTCGCAGACCGTGCCAGGCACGGCTTTCTCCACCGCCTCGGCAAACTGGGCGGGGAGAAGCCGATGGCAGCCGTTCAGCCAGCGCTGCTCCGGTTGGAACCAGGTCATGGTCATGGAGTAGGGGACGACCCGCCGAGGGCGGAGCCGCCGCACCCGCTCGATCTGGTCGTGGAGGAAGGCCTGTTCGCGCAGTCCCGCCAGGCGGGCCAGTTCGACGTGCGGCCGCGGCAAGAGGAACGGATACAAATCCTGGGCTGACGTGTACAGCATGAACGCGGTATCGATGGGGTGCCGATCGCCGATCCGGGAAGCCAGTTCAGGGGTGGGCAGGCAGTCGTTGCAGTGCAGGGCGACGGTGCCTCCCATGTCGACGACCAGACACGTGTCGACCGGGTCCGACCAGTAGCTGGTCACCTCGAGTGCGTCGCTGAGCTTCTCGGTCTGGCCGTTCTGCAACCGCCGGACGTCGGTAAACCCGAGCCCCTCGTATCGCTGCCAAAGGCCGGGGCGCTGGGCCGGCAGCAATACCGTCTGCACCTGGGGGCGTAACCGCGCCAGGGTGTCCGGATGGCTGTGGTCCGGATGGATGTGCGAACTGTAGAGGAAGTCGATGCGGCCCAGGTCCGACGGCTCAAGCCGGCGGGGTGGATAATGCTGCATCACTGAAGCCGCCAGCGGATCGAACCAGTAGAAAGGGTCCGTCAGGAGCGAACGGCCATCGTGTCGGAAGCACAGCGAGGCGTGGGTGACGTATTCAACAGAGGTCAAGGGCGCATGCTCCCATGGTCATGGTCCATGCCGAAAACGATGAACCCCACGCACCATGGCGCGGGGTCCTCGACACCGGGGATTACTTCTTCTTGCCGCCAGCCTTGGGTTTCTTGACTTCCTTCTTGGGCTTTTGGTCTTTGTTTGCCATGTTACCTCCCAGCGGCTCCATGCCGCACCGGATTTGGTGGGGTGTTCATTCGCTCCTGTGCCCCCACCACCTGCCGGGGGGAGGATGGCGACTGCGCCAGGTAGAAGCACGACAGCCCAAGGAGCATCGACCGTGTTGAATATCGAACAGAAAAAAGCCCCCACGCGCCACCGCGTCCTGAGTGGCATGCGGCCCACCGGACGCCTCCATATCGGCCATCTTTTCGGCGCCCTCGACAACTGGGTCAAGATGCAGGAGACGGACGACGCTTTCTTCATGATTGCCGATCTGCATGCTCTGACGACCGGCTTTGAAAACTCGTCGGGTATCGGCGACAACATCCGCGAGGTGTTGCTCGACTACCTGGTGGCCGGCGTCGATCCCCATCGATGCACGCTGTTTCTGCAGTCGCAAGTGCCCGAAGTGCCCATGTTGAGCCTCCTGCTCTCCATGATCGTGCCCGTCGGCTGGCTGGAGCGAAGCCCGACCTACAAGGATCAGATCCGAGAGCTGGGCGCAGAGATTGCCACCCATGGGTTCCTCGGTTATCCCGTGCTGATGACGGCCGACATCATCCTGTTCAAGGCCGACCAGGTCCCGGTCGGGCAAGACCAGGTCGCGCACCTGGAGCTGACCCGTGAGATCGTGCGTCGCTTCCACCACCTCTATCAACCCGTGTTTGTCGAGCCCAAGGCCCGCTTGACCGAGTTTCCCTCGGTGCCGGGCACCGACGGGCGCAAGATGAGCAAGTCGTACGGCAACTCCATCATGCTGTCCGACACGACGGTCGAAAAAGAAGCCAAGATCAAGACCATGATCACCGACCCGCGCAAGGTCTACAAGGGCGACCCCGGGCGGCCGGAAATCTGCACGGTCTACTACTTTCACAAGATCTACAGCCAGGGCGAGCTGCCGGACATCGAAGCCGGCTGCCGGAGCGGGGCGCTGGGCTGTACCGACTGCAAGAAGAGGCTGATGAAGACGATGGGCGAGGCGACGGCCCCCATGGTCGAGCAGCGGCTGGAGCTGGCGAAGAACCCCAACCTGGTGCAAGACGTTCTCTCCACCGGCAACCGCAAGGCCCGAGAGGTGGCTCGCCAGACCCTGGGCGAGGCCCAGGATGCCATGGGCATGGCTCGCACTCCGGCTTAGAGGGCTCCGCCCCCCATCCGCTGCGCTGGGGGCCCCCCCGGCTGGCAACTGGGGGGAGCTCTGCGGCATCTGCTTCGCGCTACTAGCTGATGCCACCTCGACGGCTTCGCCCCCCCTCGCTGCGCTGGGGGCCCCTTGAGACGGCTTCGCCCCCCCTCGCTGCGCTGGGGGCCCCCTGGCCACCTTGAAGGTTTTTCTTCCAGGTGGAGAAGCCCTGAACCGTGCCGTACACCGTTGAGACGGAGCTGTTCCAGGGGCCGCTGGACCTGCTGCTGACCCTTATCGAGAAGGACAAGCTCGACATTACCGAGCTGGCCCTGGCCAAGGTCTGTGCACAGTATCGCCAATATGTGCAGATGCTGCAGGCGATGGATCTGGATGTCGAGTCGTCCTACCTGGTGGTCCTGGCGGAGCTGCTGGAAATCAAGTCGCGCCTGCTTCTGCCCGAGGAACCCGAGTTGCCGGCCCTGGACGACCTCATCATGGACGACATGCCCCCAGACGACCCGCTGGTGGTCAAGCTCAAAGAATACCGGCGGGTCAAGGAAGCCGCCCAGCGGCTGGGGGAAAAGGAGAAGGAGGCGCTCTCCAGCTTCCCGCGGCCCGGTCACGCCCGGGTAGAGGAGAGCAAGGACCTGTCCGAGGTGTCGCTGGTCGACCTGCTCGACGCCCTCAGGAGCCTGCTCTCTACCGAGGTGCGGGAGGCCACGGTGCTCAGGATGCATCGGGTGCCCCTGTCGGTGCCCCAGCGCATGCAGCAGATCTGGCATCGGGTTGAGCTGGGCGGGCCTCCCGTGGCGTTCATCGATCTGTTGGCGGAAGACGCCACCAAACCCGACATCATCGTCAGTTTCCTGGCTATCCTGGAACTGGCTCGCATGCGTCGTATCGAACTGCGGCAGAGCGGGGCCCGCGGCGTTATCGAGGTGCGACGCCATCCGGAGGCATCGGGTCCGCTCATCCTGTCTGAAGGGGCGGGCTTCGAAGACGACAACCTCGAAGATATCGCCGAGAAGGTCGAGGACGCATGACTCCCCAGCGTCTTCTGGAATCGTTGCTGTTCGTGTCACCCAAGCCAGTGTCGGCCGAAGATCTGGCCCGGGTGCTGGAGCGTCCGCAGCCGATGGTGGAAGCGGACCTGGCCGATCTGCAAGGCGAGTGGCAGGGGCGGGGCGTGCGCATCCAGCAGGTGGCGGGGGGCTGGCAAATGGTGAGCTGTGCGGAGGCGGCGCCGTATATCGAACGCCTGCATCGGGTGCCATCTCGCACGCCCATGACCAAGGCTGTGTTGGAGACCTTGGCCATTATCGCCTATCGACAACCGCTGACCAAGCGGCAGATCGAGAAGGTCAGAGGCGTCAGTCCCGACTATGCCGTGAGCACGCTATTGGACAAGAAGCTCATCATGGAAGTCGGCCGGGCCAGCAGCCCAGGCCGACCTCCCCAGTTCGGCACGACTCGCGAGTTCCTCAAATACTTCCACCTCAACAGCCTCAAGGATCTTCCCCCTATCGAAGACTTTCTGGAGAGTGGCGACCCGCATTAGGGCTACCAGCCAGGGAGCTCCGGACGCACGTAGGTGTCGATGGTGTAGGTGTGCGAACCGTTGCGGTCGGTCCAGGTCTGCGTTTGCGCGTCATGCGATAGACCCGCCGGGAGGTTGGCGGCGGGCGCCGGCGTGCTGGTGCGGCCCGATCCCGCGGCGGTCGCGAGCGCGCTGCCGGCCTGCTCGCACTTCATCTGGTGCACCTCCAGCTTGAACGTGCTGTACATGAGGCGGATCTGCAGGCTGACGTAGGCAAACAGCGCAATCGATATAAACGCGATGGCCACCATGACCTCGGCCAGCGTGAACGCACGTTTCCTCATGGCTGCCCCGGAACGGGCGCGTAGCGCCGCAGGTCGGGCGTACTGCCGGCATAGACGGCGGTCGCCAGGTGCTGGACGTCCAGCGTCGAGCTGGTCCCGTCGACCGTCAACGGATAGGGCGCCGCCGCATTGGGTCCTGCCACCTGGATCTGGGGCGTGATGCCGCCCGGCCAGAGCTGCCAGCCCTGACCGTCCCAGTGGGCCAGGGCCAGCGTATCGACCAAATTCCAATCGGACCCCGGCGATCCGATCGGGGTGAAGGCATCGAAGGGCGTCGCATAGTGGGCGCTGCTATCGAAAATCCAGTGGCGGCGCACCCTGACGAAGCTCCACAGTTCGCTGCCGAACTCGGCCACGCAGTTGGCACCCCGGTCTCCCACGGTGAAGGCCGGTCCCGCCGCGCCCAGGTCCGACAGCATGCTGAGGTGCACGGTCAGTTGCGGGCGGAGGACCCTTGGCTGCCATGGACTGCCCCCGCTGGCGCTGGCCTGGTAGAGCGACCCCAGAGTCGGACTGGTCTCGAAGCTGAGGGACCCCTCGGGCGTGACGCCGTTGATGGTGACCTGGGGGAGGCCGTCGTCCGACGCCCCGTTCGCCTCATGCAGCATGAGGCTGGTGTTGCCCAGAATAGCCAGGGACACCGGCGTCGGAACCATGGTCTCGAGCATCCAGGCGTTCTTCTGCCCTTTCAAGATGGACCGGCCGTCGGTCGCGTAGGCATACGGCGTGCCCCCCGGCGCCCCCAGGCTGTAGAGGCTCGGCGAAGGCCCCGAGTATTGGGTCGGCGCCTGCTGGTGGCCGTTGGGAAACTGCATGCAGTCGACCACGACGGTCCACGTCTGCGATCCCACGTCATAGGCCAGCACCGCGGGCATCTGCAGCGTCTGGGCCGGGGCGTGGTACGGATTCGACACGATCTTGCCCCGCACCACGGACACGTGGTTCTGGAACTGCTCACCCAGGTAGAAGTAGTGGACGGCGTGGCAGATGACCGTGCTCCCGTTCGCCGCCATGCCAGGCCCGCGGAGGCCGTACCAGTCCTTGACCGGCCCCTGGAATAGCGAACTGTAGAACGTGACGGTCTCGGTGGCGGTGCTGACCGTCTGGGTCTGTGGCTGCCCGTTGGGCTGGCCGCCGATGAGCGATCCACGATAAGCGCCGAGCGTATCGGGAGGGACGGGTATCGCATTCCAGGTGGGCTGGTTCTGGTTGAACGTCAGGTAGGCGATATGTTCGTCCTGATCCGTCCCCGTCACCGCGATGCCTTGCTGGTCGCCGGGGATCAAGATGTTGTGCGCGTCGGAGGTGGGCCGCCAGTCGTAGATCTGCGGCGGGGTTGGGGTGGGTAGCGCCCCGGTCTGGGTGAAGAGGGGCCCGCCGCTCCCGACGAGGTAGGGGGCGCCGCCCCCGATGGGGTTCTGCAGGGGGGCCGGTCCGAGGACGTGCCACTGGAAGGTGCTGTTGAGCATGGCAATGGTGGGGGGCATCGACGCCTGGCCCGCCGCCGGGTAGACATAGGAGAACATGAGGGCGTTCTGCGATTGCGACACGGTGGCCGCCACCTTGAACTCCTCCAGCACTTCGCTGACCGTTTCCGATACGGCACCTTGCTTGCCTTCCACCGTCACCTGCTTGAGGTAGGGCAGGCCCTTGGCGTCGGCCGTGGTCGCCACGGTCGCTGACCATGTCGCATCCGAGCCCATGCTGCCGTGGAAGCTGGAGGCCTGATTCTCCCATTGTGGCACGGTCTTCATGACCTGCACCACGTAGTTGAAGCCCGCCCGAGCCGCCGCCTCGGCCTGGAGCCGCTGATTGTTGGTCAAGGTATAGAACACGTCCTGTCGATTCATCGAGACCAGGGCGGCGCACATGAAGAAGAGGAATATCGATATGAAGAGGGCGGTAATCAGGACGTTGCCCCGAGTGCGGCGCATTTAATACAGCTCCGGGAGGATGGTTCCGGGGGCCACGTAAGCTGGGAGCAGCGTGGTGCGGGAGATCTCGAAGGGCAGGGTCGACGCGCCGCCGGGGCCGTCGAAGCGGATTCTAGGGTCCTGAGAGTCGATCGTGAAGGTATTGCCGTCGGACGCGAAGGTCAACGTCTGGCTGGGCTCGAGCACGAGGATGGTCTCGGTCTGTTTGTCTTCGTGCCACAGGACCCGGCCCGATGCGACGGCGACGGTAATGGCTTGCGCCGGGAAGGCCTGGTAGACACGGTTCGCCACCAGGTTCTTGCCGACCGGGGCGAGCACGACCTGGTCCGCGTCGACGGAGCACAGCGTCGCGTGGCCGGCCACGTTGGCGATACGGTCGACGGCCAGGAGCGTGGTGCGGTAGATCTGCATCTTCTGGTTGGTGGCGCTGGTGCTGTTCGCCCCCAGGGCATAGAAGCTCAGCACGGTGGCCAGGATGAGGCCGAAGACGGCCATGACCACGAGGACCTCGATGAGGGTGACGCCGTTAAAGACTGACCTTGCCCGCATAACCAGTCATTTCGACATAGGCTCGGCCCGCTCCCAGGCTGCCGTCGACCTTGGCGGTTCCTTCCCAGTAGGTGGGGCCCGCACCGGTCCTACTGACCAGTTCCTGGTCGTCGAGCAGGGGGGTCACGTTGAAGGTCATGTGATGCGAGGGGATGGTGACGGTCCACCCCATCGGGTAGTTGCCTCCCGTGTGCGGGCTCTTCCAGTGCCCCCGAGGCTCGATGTGCACGTCGGCCGCGTGCAGGGGCGTTATCTGGTTGCCCTGCACGAGGGTGCCGCTGCTGTATCGATCGGAGTGGCCATGGTCGTCTCGCATCTGGTACAGCATGATGTCGGTACCGCGGTCGAGTTGGAGGGCGAACCAGTCCCAGCCGGCCTGGTGGGGGGACAACTGGCTGGAGCCGAATTCGTGGTCCATCCAACTGGTTCCGGTGACGGGCTCGCCGGACAGGCTGCCGGTGGTCTGCAGATGCGTATAGGAATAATAGTGCGATGCGTTGGACGTCCCCGGCCCCTTGACGCTGATGCCGTCGTGGCCGTGCACC
The DNA here is from genome assembly GCA_036501005.1 of Candidatus Xenobia bacterium. Classification (GTDB taxonomy): domain Bacteria; phylum Vulcanimicrobiota; class Xenobia; order RGZZ01; family DASYBA01; genus DASYBA01. Next base: position 14,630 of record DASYBA010000745.1, read on the forward strand.
ACGGCGGGGGCGGCGGAGTGCAGCGTGAGATCGAGAAAGTCGGCGTGCAGCTTCATGTCGCCGCTGGGCGTATCGGTTGCCGTCCAGCCGTCGTTGTACACGTGCAGGTGGCCGGTATCGGCTCCGGCCGTATCGATCCCGGGGCGGTTGAGCTTCTCCCAGTGGTTGAAGATGTGGCCGTTCACGTCGGTCAAGGCGAGGTGGGCCAGGTAGATCTGCGAGGCCGACCAGCGGGATGTCTGCTTCTGGGCCGACGGGGGCTGGAGGGCGATGCGGAAGAAGGTCAGCTCATAGCCCCACTCGTGCGAGCCCGAGAAAAGATGCCCCGTGTAGTACCACCACTCGCTCTGGTAGTCGTCGTGGCTGCCCTGGTCGAAGGGAAATCGATAGTGGTAGCCGGGCAGGGCGATCCGATAGCCGTCGGCGGTGAACGCCAGCAGGGCCAGAATGAGGAGGAGTCTCATGGGGTCTCACTTGTCCTCGTCTGGGGAACGCTCCTTCACCCTGGCCATGCAGCCTGCCAGCCTTGCCGCCGCCGAACCCATGCTCCGGGCGGTCACCTCCTGGCCGGCGCCTGCGCCGGGGGGGGGCCTTGCAGCAATTGTTCAAGGCGCACCAGCACATGGTGGGAGACCCTACTCGTCCCTGAGGTGGGTGGCCGGCTCGACCTGCGAGGCCAGGCGGGCCGGGTAGCTGGCGGCCACCACGGTGGCCGCCAGGATGAGTGCGACGACTTTCGATAGCGATGCCGTCGGACAGTGGAAAATGAGGGTCCAGCCAAACGACTGCTTGTTGATGACGTGGATGAGGACCCAGGACAGGCCGAAACCGGTCGACAGCCCCAACACCACGCCACAGAGCGCCAACACGAACGCTTCGACCAGCACCATGCCCATGACCTGATCTCCGGTCGTGCCCAGGCAACGCAAGATGGCGATGTCGCGGCGCCGTTCCAGGATGAGCGAAATCAGCGTCGCCATCACCCCGAGCACGGCCACCACGACGGCGATAAGCTGGATGCCGTCGGTCACCGCGAAGGTCTGGTTGAAGAGGCGGAGGATTTCCGCTCTCAAGTGGCCGCTGGTCTCGATATCGAGATCGGAATGCGGGCCAAGACGGGTGCGGAGGAGGCGCCGGAACTCATCGGGCGCCACGCCCGGTTGAAGGTAGATGGCCAGGTTGGTGGTAGGCGCCGGGCCCAAGTGCTTTTCAAACGTGCCTTTGTCGAGCACCACCCAGCCCGCTTCGGAGCTGTAGTCGTAGTAAACGCCGGCGATGGTCAGGGGGACGGGCCCGTCGGTCGCCTGCAGCGTCACGGTGTCCCCTTCCTGCACGTGATGTCGAGTGGCAAACGGCTCGCTGACGATGACTCGGGGCTGATCGATACAGGATTGGATGACCTGGTTCGAGTCGCCGTGCATGAACTTGAGGTGGCCGTACTCGCCGATGCTGTTGAAGTCTCCTGCGCCCAGCCAGGCGGGTTCGCCCTCATAGATGATGCGGGTGCCATAGAAGGCGTCGGATGAGCGAATGCCCGGTAGGGCCCGGATGTCCCGGACTGTCTCGGGATTCAGGGTACCTCGGGCAATGGTGGAGCGGTTGTCGGCCGCCGTGATGAAAATGTCGGCCTTGACGGTCTCGTCGACCCAGGCGACGACGGTTGCACGGAAGCTGTCGATCATGACGGCCACGGAGGCGACCATGGCCATGCCGACGGTGAGGGCGCCGACCGCGACCGCGATTCGTTTCAAGGCGCCCAGGAGATGCGTGACGGCAGCCATGCCGGGGGCCTGGAACAGGGTCACCAAGGGGCGTTTCAATACGGTGCTGATCAGCCATGCGGACGGGCCCGATAGCACCGCCCCCGTCAGGAGAACAAAGAGGCACGCCAGGAATCCGGGGATGGGGAGGTCGTGCCAGGGGGGCATCCGACAGAGGGCCATGGCGATGAGGACAAAGAGCGTCGCCATGATGAGGGACGCGCGGAGACCCGGCGGGTCGAGTCGGTGCTGGGCGCCCCGTCCCATGGCCTCGGCCGGCGGCACCGAGGCGGCTTCCCATGCCGGGACAGCGCTGGCCATGAGCGCCATGCCCACGCCGAGGACCCAGGCCAGCATGGCCAGCCACGGATCTAGCACGGGCTGAACGTCATGGACGGGCACGTAGAGGAGGTCGACGGTCTGGGCGACCGCCTTGACGACGATGAAGGAGAGGGCCCAGCCAAAGGCCAGTCCCAGGAGAGACCCGACGGCGCCGAGGACGCCGCCTTCCAACAGGAAGAGGCCGAAAATGGTTTGCCGGTCCGTTCCCAGAGCCCGCATGATGCCAATTTCGGGTCGCCGCCGGACGACCGATACGGCGACGGTGTTATAGACCAGGAACATACCGACCATGAGGGCGACCAGGCTGAGGGCCGTGAGGTTGAGCTGGAAGGCCCGCGTCATCTTCTCGGCTTGCCCCTGCGCCGCGGTGGGAGGGTCGATGGAGAGCCAGCCGGGGAGGCTCTGGCGGGCGTGCTGCAAGAAAGCGTTCTTGTCGACCCCGGGTTCGAGCTTGATATCGATACGATCCAACTGACCTTCTCGATCCATCACCTGCTGGGCGGCGGCGATGTCCACGAGGACGACGGAATCGTCGAGCCCCGCGTGGGCGTGGACGATGCCCCGCACCGTGAGGGTCACGGGGTGGCCGTTGAGCGTGACCGTGAGCGGACCGTTCTCATGCAGGTGGAGGCGGGCGGCGAGGGTGTCGGCGATGAAGACGGCCTGCGGGTCGGTGAGGAGGCCGGTGGTGGGCGTGTCGCCCTGCACGGGGGTGAACTGCCAGTCTTGGAGGAGGTCCAGGCCCGTCAGCTCGAGGATTTCGTCGGGGTCGTGAAAGAGGGCGCTGGAGCGGATGACGGGGCCGAAGCGGGCTTGCCCCTGGGCCCAGGACAGGCGTTTTAGCAGGGTTTCGTCGAGCGGTGGCCCGTTCGACGTGATGGTGAAGTCGGCCCGGGCGCCCACCGTGGCCGTGAAGTTCTGGAAGGAAGCGAGGGCGGAGCGGTTGGCGATCTGGATGGCGACCAGGACGGAGAGTCCCAGGCCGACGCCGAGCAGGGTGAGGATGGTTCGCAGCCAGTCGTGGGCATAGTAGCGAACGGTGAAACGGTGGAGAAGCGTCACTGTTGGACGCGGCCGTCGCGCAGGGCGATGACCCGTACGGCGCGGGTGGCCGCCTCGCTGGAGTGGGTGGCCATGACCACGGTGCGGCCCTCGTTTCGACACACGGCGGAGAGGAGGTCCAGCACTTCCTGGCCGTGCTGGGAGTCGAGGTTGCCGGTCGGTTCGTCGGCCAGCACCAGGGCCGGCTCGTGGACGAGGGCCCGGGCGACTGCTACCCTCTGCATCTCGCCGCCCGACAGCTCGTAGGGGCGGTGGGTGAGGCGGTGGGACATGCCGACGCGGTCGAGGACGGCGTGGACCTTCTGTTTGCGGTCGGGCACTCGATCGAGGAGCAGGGGGAATTCGACATTCTCCTCGACGGTCATGGTGGGGAGGAGGTTGAAGGCCTGGAAGACGACGCCGACCTGGCTGCGCCGCCAGCGGGTGACGTCTCTATCGGATGAGCGATGGAGGATGTAGTCGCCGACCTGGATGGTGCCTTCGGTGGGGCGGTCCATGCCGCCGAGCAGGTTGAGGAGGGTGGTCTTGCCGCAGCCGCTGGGGCCCATGAGGGCGACGAAGGCGCCCTGCTCGATGTCCAGGTCGAGGTGGTCCAAGGCGGTGACGGCGGTGGTGCCGGTGTCGTAGACCTTGCGCACACGCCGGAGCTCGATGAAGGGCATTGGGGTCGCGTTTTCTGGTGCCGGCGGGGGTCTTCCTGGCGGGGACGGGTGCGGGGTGCCCAGAATCGTGGGGTATGTCCGACCTGGACCTGCTGGGAGGGGCGCCACCGTCGCCGCGAGGGGGTCGCTCGACCCTCTGGGGCTGTGGCATCGTCGCTTTCAGCTTCGTGCTCGGCGGGGCCCTGGGGACTGTTTTGCGTGAGCCTCTCCCGCTCGAAGTCGGCCTGATCATCGGATTTAGCACCGTGTTCATCGGGCTCTCGATCGGGTCGCGGCGGGAAGCGTTGGAGCATAGATCCGCGCTGGCCCATCTGGCGGAGTTGCGAGGCCGCTATCCTGGCCCGTTGCTGGTCTACCGTGCGCGGGCCTTACCGCACGGCGGGAGGTGGGTTGCTTTCGCCACCCCTATCGAGGGAAGCTGGGATCTGCGTGTGCGGTGCTGGTCGTCTTCGGGACCGACGGATGGTCGCGGCCGGGTCGACCTCCCAAACGTGTTGCAACTTTCCTCCCCTCCACAGCCTCCGGTGATGGATGGTCTGCCCGCCCGCTTGGAACTATCGGGCGTCGGTGACGCCGTCGTTGTCCATGCCAACCTGGCTAGTGTCGACGCGGACCACCCCACCGCGCAGTTCCTGCTGGAGCTGCAGGCCGCGTGCGAAGAGCTGACGGGCCAGGGGGTTTCGTGACATGGTGACGGTATGATGTGGCATTTACAGCCAGATGTGTCACCATATTCGGTGCCACATCATACCGAAACTGCTGCATTATACCGGGGTAGCGTTGCCCAGAACTGCGCAACGGAATGTCGGGTCGCACTTTCAAGAAGAGCTGACGCTGGACGGCGTGGCGCAGGGGGCGGGCGTGTGCCGCTGGCACCTGTCCCGCGTGCGGTCGGGTGTTCCCTGTCGGACTACGTGCGGGGGCGTCGGTTGCCGGAGGCGGCCAAAGCGTTGGCCGGTGGAGCGGTGGACATCCTGGCGGTGGCGCTGGAGCACGGGTATGGGTCGCACGAGGCATTCACCCGGGCGTTCCGGGACTGGTTCGGGCTGACGCCCGAAACGGTCAGGGCGCAGGGCAGTGTCGCTCATCTGGTATTGAAGGAGCCCTTGAGAATGGAAAAGACAGATGTGAAACTGGCCGCACCGAAGATGATGAACGGCGGTGCGATGCAGCTTGCTGGCGTGGCGGAGCGCTACGAGAGCGGGAAGACGGCGGGCATTCCGGCGCAGTGGCAGAGGTTCGGCCCGCATGTTCGGGGCGTCGCCTACGGCGTTTGCTGGAAGTACGGGGCGGACGGCAGCTTCGCATCCGTGTGTGCGGTGGAAACCGACGATCCGGACCGGTCGCGGACGAGAGTTGCCCTACCGGCCCAACGCTACGCAGCGTTCCGCCACGACGGACACGTATCGAGCATCGCCGCGACGTGGAAGGCCATCTACACGACTGGCCTGGGTGAGCTTGGCCTGCAGGCCACCGACGGCCCCAGCTTCGAGCGCTACGACGCCAGCTTCGACGGCCAGACCCGCCTGGGCGGCGTCGACATCTGGGTGCCCGTGGGGTAAGCATTGGAATAACGGTATGATGTGGCACTTTCTGCCAGATGTGTCACCATAATCGGTGCCACATCATACCGAAACTACCACATCATACTGGGGTGGGGGCGGCGGGGCGGCCTGGGCAGCGGGTGGGGGCGGCGGTCCACCTACGCGAAGCGGACGACCGTCCTGGGCTTGTTCGTGCAAAGGGGTACCGCGAACGCCAACAACTGGGTCATGACGTCACCCGTAAGGTCCGCTTCGGTCACCCGGAGCGTCGGCAGGTTCAAATCGAGCGTTCGTTCGTGGTCTTGCCGGGTCTGCTTTTTGTGGTAAGGCCCGTCTATCTCGGTGAGAAATTGTGCCACGCAGGGGCCCGCGGCAATGACGCCCACGAAGTCCACTCGATAGGCGGAACGAACCGTTCCTGACGGGGTAGACTTGACCGCTGCACCCGCCACGGTCACTTGCGGAATGACTACCAGAACATGGGTCTCGGTCTTGCGGACCAGCACCCATCGACTGACGTCCCCCACGTACATGTTGCGGCGACGGTCTCGAATCAAGAGCCGGCAACCGAGGCTGAGCGGTCTGGCTTTCTGGAAGCGCCAGCCCCACTCCAGGAGCCGGGCGAGATAGACCAGCTCGAGAGATCTGTCCAGCACGATGGATTCCAGGATCTTTAGAGACCGCTCTCCCTCGGG
>DASYBA010000746.1:0-8596 GCA_036501005.1 Candidatus Xenobia bacterium
TGACTGCCCTGAAATCCTGCTCCGTTCAGCAGGCTCAGCAGCCAAGCGACCGGCTGGAACGCGCGCTCCGTCCGGAAGAGGCGATCTTTCCTTGTACCCCGTCCATGATATACATTCGGCCCTGCGGTGGCAGTTGCTCCAGGATGTAAGGGCTGTGAGTCGTGATAAGAATCTGAAGCTCATTAACCCTGGCCAGCCTGACCAGATCATCGACAAGACGGCGTTGCGCTCGCGGATGAAGCGATGTTTCGAGTTCGTCGATAAGCACCAGGCTGTAGTTCGGTAAATCGAACGCAAGTAGCTCTGCAGCAGCGAGCTCTCCGGCTCCTTGGTGAAATCCAGAATACCGATGATTATCGAAAGAGATCACTGGAACGGTTCGACGATTGTCGAGGCTGGTGGTCGATATCCCAGCGGCGCCATACCGTTTTCCCATCACATGGGAGTAGCGTCCAAGACGGGCTGCATCGAAGGCTGTGTGTTCCCCCTCCGTTACTCCCCCCTTGAGCAGCTTGAGGTAGCCCACCCGTGCCCCCACTGGTTGGATGCGGCTAAGATCGACATAGCGAACCGGCCGAAGCGGACGCTCGCTATTGCCTCTCCAGCGCGTGCTTGGTTTGCGGATGTTGCGTGTCTGTGACTGTGCCCCTTCGCGGTAGGAGAAGCGTATCTGGGCATCTTCGATTCTCAACCGGCGTATCTGGGAAGAACTTGGACGCATATAGTTCGTCCTTCTTTTGAGCAGCTCGGTAGACTGAAGCTGCAGCCTGCAGAACGGTGCTTTTGCCAGAACCATTCTCGCCAACGATTGCGACCACAGGGAATCCAAAGTCGACTCGCTGGCCAGTCCAACCGCGGATATTATGGATCTCTATCCACTCGAGTCTCTTTGGCCAAGACGTTCCAGCAACCCACTTATTGATTAGCCTGCGCATTTCCTGAGTGAGTCCCACGACCCTGCACCTCTTTCTGGGCGTTAAGCCGGCTCTCGACACGCTCAAGCCCGGGTCATGACGGTTCAGCCCACCTCAGCCGGCTCCTGTCCCGGTCGTCGGTCTTCGATCTCGCTCCAACAAAGAACCAGTGTCCGCTCTACTGACAGATCCACCACGGAAAAGGTGGGCTAGATGACGCGCTGATCGGTAGCTCGTGGAATCGCTGAATCAGGTGTCTTCTCCCATCCAACCATTGCCATTCGTGTGATTTTATAGTAGGATTTAATGGTATGAAGGCAGTCTTTGTGGAGACCCCGTGGTTCACCCGCTACTGGGAGGACTACTTCGCCTCGGACAAAGAGTACTCGGCCTTTCAGGCCTACCTGATGGAGAATCCGGAGGCCGGGGATGTCGTGCAGGGCTGCGGCGGGATCCGGAAGGTGCGATGGGGCGACCCGAAGAGAGGCAAGGGCAAGAGAGGCGGCATCCGCATCCTGTACATGCGGGTCCCCGCCATCGCCCACTTCGTAATCCTGGTCGCGTACGACAAGGACGAGACCGATGACCTGACTACGGAGCAGCGAGCGGTGTGGGCAGAACTAGCCCGCACCGCCGCAGAGGAACTGACCAAGAAAGTGAAGGGCAGGAAACATGAATAAGGCCTCTGCTGCAAAGCCGGTAGCCGCCACGGAACCTGGGCTGTTCGACATCGTCAAGGAAGGCCTCGAGCACACCATCGCCTACGCACGTGGCGAGAAGCCGCTGCGGGTTACCCACGTGGTCGTGAACCCGCCACCAGAGTACAGTCCGGCCAAGGTTCGAGCCGTCCGAAGGAAGCTGAACGTCAGCCAGGCCGCCTTTGCCAGCATCCTCGGCGTCTCGGTGGCCACCGTTCATTCCTGGGAGCAGGGCCGGCAGGCCCCGTCTCGTCAGGCCTGCAGAATGCTGCAGATGGTCGAGAAGATGTCGCAGCGGGTGCTGGATCTGGTGGTCGTCCGAACCTCGCCCAAGAATCGGAAAGTCCCGGCCACGGGAGGCAAGGGACGGTAGTAAGGCGACTAGGCGGTAACCCGGCCGCCTGCGGTCAACCGAGACGGTGCCGCTCGGGGAACAGACACCTGCGCTTCCGACCTGAACACCAGCACTGATACGGGCAGTCGAGCATGCCACAGCGACAACCGAAACGGGCCTTTCTACGAGCGGTTGGTCCAATCTGTGGAGTATGGACAGTCATTGTAAAGATATTGACTTGACGCCTGCTCTCCGGCTTCGTAATCGATGCTCTGCGTCGCACCGTAAACACCAAAGACGGCCCTCCTCGTCAGCCGTGGCGTGTTTGCAACCGCACTCGGAACAATTCTTAAACGATACAGCGGTCTCTTTGCCGCACACCACACAGACAGCCTTTTGTTTATCCCGACTAAGTACCAGGGTGTCAAAGTCTATGTCAAAACGCCTTGCGCAAGGCGCACAGTCCACGCATTCGAACCTTCGGTCTTTCCTGTCGAATCCAATGAACCGACGAGAGTCAGCCGGCGTAGACACTAGCATCTCAGTTAGTAAAGACAGTTCTCTGACTACCTGTGCCGTGCTCCATCCATATTCATCTGGAACGATGGAAAGAGGTGTCCGCTCTTCTAAATAAGCTCGCCTCGTCCGGTTCCACTGCCGTGGCCCGAAGAACTCTTCGTGCACTGCCAAACATTCAATCAAGAGCTTCGATGCCGTCAGTGTTCTCCTAGTCTGTACACCGTGCGCAAAGGAATTTCGCAGCCGCCTCATGTCCTCAAAGAGCTTTGCAAAGGCAGCGGTCAGTTGAGTGCTCGAGACCTGGTCGTGCACACGGACCAGATCGATAGCATCAATGCTCCTCAGATCAGCAAAAGCGACATTGTTGGTCTTAGGATCGGCTCTCCAGTTTCTATCGAACAGCAATAGATATGGACTAACTGCAGCAATTCGGCCTTTTAGCAGTAATTCAGCGCCCTGATGTAGGAGGGCGAGTGAGGTTGACATAACCCTTTGCGCATTGCTCCAATAGGTCTCTTCCGCCTTTTGTGGATCTTCGATGTACTCCTCGTCTTGTATATCTTCGAAGTCTCCAAGAAGCTTGAAGAGTTGATCAGCCGCAAGAAAGACGAAATCTTCGCCAGTTGTAAGAAAATCGTCGTGGGTAGGTACGTCTATGATCAATGCTGCCAGGCACCTCTTTCTGGGTGGTTCGCAGTGCGCCACCCGCATCGCCTGCTGGCCCGTGCTGACGCAAAGAGACGCACTCACGCGCCAGCCCACTCCGTCCGCACGCTCACTGGCGGCTCCCTAAGTAGTCATCGGCTCGGTGCTGGCCGTTGCATGCCCCTGAAAGCGAAGCGGCCAGGCCTGCGCCTGACCGTCTCCTGAGGGGTACCCGACGACCAGCCTGTCTAGGGCTGGCCAACAGCCTTTCGGCTGACTGCCCCCTAGACGCCGGCTCGTCACCGACGCCACGGTTCAACAGGAACGTGTTCGAGGGAGTGCATCATCAGAATACCATTTTGATACCCCATGGTCAACCTGGAGGACACCCGCACGAAGAGCTTCTGGTACTTCGGCCAAGCCGCCACAGCGTAGGCCTCGCCCACGTGGACGTGGCGCAGGAAGCCGGCCAGGCTATCGGCCAGGCGTAGGACGGGGCCCGCCGCGTCCCGGGCCTCTTCCCGAATCTCCCGGCGGTGCAGATCCTGGTGTTTGAAGACCACGGTCATCCGATCGCGGCTGACCTTCGTGAGGGCGTCGATGACGATGACCCTGCGGGTGACGTCTTCCGGGTCACGGAGCTTGACGGCCGCGACGACGGTTTCAGCCGTCTTGACGTCGGCTTGCAGTCTGTCTTCGTGCGGTCGCCAGTAGAACGGGCCGGCAAGCTGGGCGAGCTTCGGCAGACCGGCAAGGTACGTCAACCGGCGGGATTCACGCCTGTCGCCGCTGTTCTTCCACTTCCGGGTGAGCCGTCCAGACGCACGCTCGAGGGCCTCAACGGCGTTTTCCAGTTTCTCCAACGCCTCTGAGTCGCACGCCACGATGGCCACCACGAAGGTCTGCTCGTCGGGTGAGTTCGTGGCGCTCTCGTCGGCGAACACGTACAACTTCGGGGTGGGTTGTTGAGGAGAATCCGGCATGCGATCATCATATCGCAGGTTGTGAGCTAGCGGGAACTTAGACCAGAGAGAAATTTTACCGCCGGTCGCTACGCGCCTTCGCCGCCAGATTGTGTCGTGGTGAGCTGGTCGAGAATGGTCTGCCGCACCTCCGCCCGATCGTCCCCGAGGCCTTTCGCGTAGTCGAGCAGGGCAGGCCGGAGGATGGCATCCTCTTCTGGCGTGGCTGGACGAACCTCAAAGGCCCGACCACCGCCTTTCACACTGTGGGTGCGGATGATATTGAACTTGCTCTCGTGGAAGCCCGCTGTGCCGACGATGCCCACAAGCCGGTAGCAGAAACACTGTGCCGGGCCAACGAAGGACGGACCAAATACCCGTGAACTCTGCCCGTTTTGGGTCGGACATGCCGGCCACCTGGGCGCCTCCCGCGACGTTCGCTAGTTCGGCGTCGATATACGGATGCAGAATGGCCAACTCCTCGGGCGTGGCTGGGTGGGGAGGGCTGATCCTGCCAATCGCGTTCTGTGGAATAGGGTCAGGCGGATCTGTGATGCGCAGGGTAGTCACCTCCTTCGAGGTCATGGTACCACGGAGGCTGGTACGAGAGAACCCCCTGGAGGGGATGAGCGCTCGCAGCGTGGGTCCGAGAAGGTCGTCCCGTTGTCGGCTCACAGCAGCGTCAACTAAGCCTGTTTTCGTCAGTAGCCAGTAATTCTATCCGTAGAGGGCGTTTGCACCCGACCACGCTGACTTCGGCGGAGGCCGGCCAAATCCTCGCCGACGACTTTTTGTCCCATGAAGGATCTACTCGAGTGTCCGCGAACCCGCATGGATGTTTGGAAATTCAAGAAATCGCAGCATGGCCAGTCAGTTCGGGGCGCTCCTCCACGGGCAGATTCTTAGAACGCAGCCCCTCCGGGTCCAGACGATCCCCCTGGTTCATCGGATACTGCAGGATGTCAAGTTTGGTGAGGTCATCGGGGAACTATGCGCGGATGAAGGGGACGTGCCCGTCGAGAAGGTCCTGGAGGCCATGGTCCATTGTCGCCAGCAACACTCGACGACTGTTCCATTGTACGAGATGCAGAAGTGGTTCTCGAACACCATACTCCCCAACGTGCTGGGGGTGCCTTCCTCGAAGATCAATGATGTGAGATTGGGGCGGGTCCTCGAGAGAGTCGCTCCGGTCGCCCGGGTGGCGTGGGTAAGGCTGATTTCGGAAGCACATAAAGCCTATGGCCTCGATTTGTCTCTCGCCATCTACGACACCAGTTCCGTATATGTGGAGGGCGAGTACGAAGACTCGGAGTTGATGCGGTTCGGATATAGTAGGGACAGCAAGCCCAATTGCAAACAGTTCAATCTCGGTTTGGACGTGACCGGGGATGACGGGATTCCCCTTCTCTACCACCTCACCCCTGGAAACACCGAAGACAGTTCAACTGTACCTGAGAATCTCCGGGACCTGCAGCGGCTGTACCAATCCCTCGGCGCGCCGGATTCCCTCTGTGTGCTTGGTGACAGGGCGATGCTGACTGCCAACTGTATCCACCTGTACGATAAGGCGGGCGTCAACTTTATCGGCTCCATGAAGGCCTGTGCTCTTAACGACAGGGTCCTCGAATCAGTACCTCTCTCCGAACTGCTGAGCCATCCACTCGAATACGTGGCCGAGCGCTATCAGCATCTGCCTTCAGAACGCCGAGAGGAGGAGCGGTACTATGCGGTCCGGACGGAGGTAACGATTTCTGCCAGCAAAGACATCGAAGGCTCTGTTGAGCTGGTTATGCCTGCTCTGGTCGTGCTCGGCTCCGGGAAGCAAAGACTTGACCAACAGCACCGTGAAACGCTACTGGCCAAGACCGAGGCCCGCCTGGCCGATATTGCAAGCTACTTGAACAAAAGCAAATATCGGCGCCGGATTTATGCGGAAGATCAGGTAGCAAAGGCGATAAAGCGGTTTCCGGCCATCAAAGGCATGGTCACCGCCACTTTGTCAGGTGAAGAAGGGAACCTTACCCTGACCTGGACACGGGACGATGAGAAGATTGAGGAATCTGCTCGCTTGGACGGCAGGTATGTCATCTACTTCAGGGACCGGTCCCTATCGAGTGAGATGGTATTCTCTCGATTCAAGTCCAGGGACATGGTAGAGAAGCGAATCGATGATGTGAAAGGCGCAGGGCCCGTCGTAGTCCGTCCCGTGTTCCTTCACAAGGACGAAAGAATCTGCGGCATGGTCTTTGTCTGCATGGTGGCGCTACTGGTGGTCTCGCTGCAGGAACTGCTTGCCAAGCGAAGCCTCAAGACCCGGGTAACGGGTGAGACAATTCACGAGGTCTTCGAGACCTTCGCAGCGTCTGTGCAAACGTTTGCTGATCAGAGCCAGTTGCTGTTCATGCCCACGCCCACCGACTGGCAGAGGCAGCTCCTCGAAAGTGCCGGCATTCGTCTCGAGTCGGTCGTACCGGTGACCGTCTCAGGTCAATGGATTGCCGACGTAGGACAGACCCCTCCGTGGGGTACCAATGACGCCCCACAAGGTGCCAGCCATCCGGGGCGTGACCCGTGAACAGGCAACAGGAAGCACGCCCGCAGAATCTGGCTCTACTGACGAAAACAGGCTTAGCCCCGCCAGCATCAACCGCCGCCTGGCCTTCCTGCGCCGCGTCTTCAACGTCGCCATCAAGGACGGCCACGACCTCACGACCCCCGTCGTTCCCGTTGGCTTGATCCCCGAGAACAACCAGCGGACCCGCGTCCTGAGCTACCCCGAGGAGTCCTGTCTAGAGCAGGTCTTCCGTCCCGAGTACTGGTGCACCGTGCTGGTCGCCCTCCACTCCAGCGTGAGGCAGGGCGAGCAGTTCGGCATGGAATGGGACCACGTCGATTTTGAGGCCGGCACCATCTACTTCCCGCATACCAAGCCCCACCGCCGCAAGTGGGTGTACATGAACGACACCCTCCGCGCCATCCTGCTGGACCTCCACCAGAAGCGCACCGGCCCGTACGTCTTCGAGACTCCGACGGGCAAGAAGTGGAACATCCGCAACTTCCTGAAGCGGGTCTGGGAGCCCGCCCTGAAGGCCGCCGGCATTGAAGATCTGTGCTGGCACGATTTGAGGCACACTGCGGCGACCCGCATGAAGGCTGCCGGCGTCGACCTCTACACCATCAAGGAGGTCCTGGGTCAGACTGACATCCGCACCACCCAGCGCTATGCCCACGTCGAGAACCATGCGCTCCGCCAAGCAATGAGCACCCTGGTTCGCCCATCGGACGCCCCCCATTCGACAGAATTGGTCGGTCCGGTGGTGGGAGTGAAAGCGGCGGAAACGGGAAAATTCGTGCCACGCTGAGAATGCGGGGCATGTGGAATCGGTCGGAGGCATCCTCCTTGCTGGTGTCCCTATTGCGGTGGTGTTCGGGACCATCGGGTACCAGCACGTGAATCGAGAACTGTCGTTCAAGCCAAGACCAGAACGCCCGTCGGGGCTGCTGCGTCTCCTCTACAACCCCTCGCTGGCCGCTCTCAATGCTGCAAAGCGAGGGGAGATACATATTGCGAGGCGGGAATGGCGGCTGGCTCTAGACGACTTCGACCTCGCGCTCAGCCACAATGCCGACTACTGGCAAGCCCACCTGAACCGCGGGGCTGCGCTGATCCAGGTCGGACGCCGCGAGGAGAGTCTGGCTGCATTGCAATGTGCAGCACGATTGAGTCCAAAGCAACCCGTGACGTGGACTGGGCTGGCTAACGCTTACCTGGCTCTCGGGGCCGTCGAGAAGGGCCTGGAAACCATCGCCCATGGACTTGCCTTGGGGGTCACGGCACATGGTCTATTGATCCGATCACAGCTTCACAGAGTCGCTGGATCTGAGGAACAAGCCCTCAACGACCTTGAGCAGGCCGTCAAGGCGCACCCGTTGTCAGTAGACGTTTGGGTCGCCAAGACTTCGAGTCTTCTCAGGTTGGGAGCGCTGGAGCGCGCACTCGAGACTTCCGACGACGGATTGCGACGATGCGGGGAGTGGGCAGTGTTGATGGGGGCACGGGCGACCTGCCATGCGATGGCGGAGCGCTATCCGGAAGCGCTCCGGGACTATACTCGAGCTCTGACGTCGGACTCTGGGGCGGTTTGGGCGAGGTTCAACCGGGCTGCTGTACACCTCCTCATGGGACAGCTCGAACGGGCGGCTGAGGATTGTGCGGCCGGGCTTTTGGTTCTACCAAACGACGAGTTTGGCCTCACCGTTCAAGCCGATCTAGCTCTGCACAATGGGGACGCGCTTTCGGCTCTCGACTGCGCTGAGAAAGCGCTCGCTAGCAAGCGCAACTACTTTCGCGGGATTGAGTTTGCCGCGCGGGCGCATGATCGTCTAGGAGCCCTTCTCGGATTGTCTACCCTGAGTAGAGCAATGACGGCACCCGCGGCCTTATGAGTGCCAGAACCCTGTCGCGTGCGTGGCGGAAGAGCTTGAGGATGTTGTGTCCCATCATGATGATGCGCCACTCGCAAT
>DASYBA010000747.1:0-6055 GCA_036501005.1 Candidatus Xenobia bacterium
GGCCCCGTTCCTGTACGCCCGTCTGTGGGCGGTGAAACCCAGCGACGAGCCTCGGATGGATCGGCCTCACCTCGTGGTCAGCCAGGCCCCCGTGCCCACCGACCTCCGCGGGGTCGCCCCGGCATCTCCGGAGGGCGCCCAACCCGAGGTCGGCCTCACTGCCCCTGACGGGACTGAGTTTGTCCTCATCGGCCATAAGCCGACCATGTGCTTCCGCCTCCTGCTCAACCAGACGTGCGATATTCCGCTGCCGCCCGGCGAAATGCATCGGGTGGCCTACCTAAACCAGGCAATGCAGGCCGACATGGCCACCCCGAACGGTCCTGCCGACCCCAATCCCAACGCCCTCGGTTCCACCAACGTGGCGCCTCGCCCGGCCGCCGTCGATGACGACATCGACATGGCCCAGGTCAACCACTCCTCCGTAGCGTGGGGTCTGACCGGCGCCGTCTTCATGTTGCTCATCTACCTCGGCATCCGCTGCTCTGGCTTCCTGGCCAGCGCCGTGACCGGCGAGCGTGAGCGCCGCAGTTGGGAAGACCTGGCCCTGACCAGCCAGGATCCGAGTGAGGCGATGGCTGGCAAGGTCATCGGCACGCTCCTCCTGCCCGTGGTCCAGATGAGCGCCATGTTCCCGCTGCTCTTCTTCTTCGTCTTCAACGGCAGCCTGTCGGTGGTCGAAGTGGGCTTCCTGTATGCGTATGCCGTCGCGTTGGCCGTGGGTGCGGGCCTGCTGGGCCTGTGGTCCTCCACCGTGTCGGGCGCCTCGCACGAGGCCCACGCCCGTGCGCTCCTCCTGGGCGTCGTCTCCTACCTCGTCATCCCGGCCTTCATGCCGCTGGCGGCGCTGTTCTCCATCGCCGCCCTGGGTCGGTCGTTCTACGGCGTCGCCCGCCGTGACGCCGGCTCCGTGAACCTGGCGTGGGCCGGAGCCGGCGTGTCGCTGATGCTCCTGCCCGCGGCGGCCTCCCCGCTGACCGCCGTGCTGACCTTCATGCCGTCTTTGGCCGCCGCCGCGTCTGCGGCCGGCCACTTCTTCCACCCGGTGGCTGGTGCCGCCGACCCGTTCGTCGGCTTCTTCGCTTCCATGCTGTTCTTGTCCAGCCTGTGCTTCTTGATGTGGCACGGGGTCCTGGCTCGGCTGCGTGAACCCGGCCAGGAGCACGGCCTGCGCACCCAGTTCGCAAACGCCACCTGACCACGATCGAAGACAGCCGCCAGCCTCAAAGGCTGGCGGCTTCTTGTTTTCGGCAGGGGGGCCCTCAGCGAAGCGAGGGGCCGGCGAGCGGGGGGGCCGGCGAGCGGGGGGTCCCCAGCGAAGCGAGGGGGGCGGCAGCCACGCCAGGTGGGCGCTGGCTAGTAGTGGGCGAAGCCCGATGCCGCTGGACTCCCCCCAGTTGCCAGCCGGGGGGCCCCCAGTGCAGCGTAGCGGAACGGCTGGGGGGCGGCAGCCCTCTAGGCTAGAGCCCTCTAAATCTGACGGTCGCGGAAGTCTTCCGAGGAGGCCGGGTCAAGCTCCCAGCGGTTACGATCCCGCTTCTCCAGCTTGCTGGCCCCGCCGAGGGGCTCCGCGTCGTGATACGTCAGCCCAGCCGACTTGCCCAACTCTTCAACGATGGCCTGGTCGGGGGTAGGATTCTGGCCGCCCACGGCCTGCTCGCCCACCGCGTCGGCATCAGTGGGGTCCGCGTCTACGTCGCCGGCGGCGACTTCGCTGAGGGATATCTCAGGCTGCTCCTCCCCCAGCAGGCGCTCCCGCTGCTCCAAGCCTTGCTTGCGCTGCTCCTGGTCGAAGGCCTCGGCCACATCGAGGTCGTCAGTGAACGCCTCGCTGTCGGCCCGCAGGTCCGAGACCTGTTCAGAAAGTTGTTGTTGTTTAGATACTCGCATTGGTTGTCAGTCCTCCAATGAAAGTTATACCCCGACCTGCTCGGCGGTATCCCCGAGCGGATCCCAGCTTGAATCAGGCCATCTCTTCCCAGGTCGCCGTCAGGGTGGCGCATTCCGCCACCAGGGCTTCATACTCGCGGGTCGTGCGGGCCGACACCTGGGGGTCGCGGTGCACCTCCGGATCGGCCAGCCGGCCTGCCAGTTCGACGATCTGCTCTTCCAGGGAGAAGATCTTCTTCTCCAGCGCCTCCACCGTCCACCTAACCGTTTGCGGGCCCCTCACCGGTTTAGGAGCGTGTCGTGCCGCCTGCCGCCGGGCTTTCTGTTCCTGTGCCGCCAGGGCCGCCTGCAACTGCAGCTTGCGCTTTTCCTCGGCCGCCCGCCGCTCTCGAAACTCGCTGTACGTGCCCAGATGCCGCTCGGCAATGCCTTCGTTCATGTCCACCACACTGGTGCAGAGCCCGTCCATGAAGGACCGATCGTGGGAAATGAACACGATGGTGCCCTCGTAGAGCTGCAGGGCCCCCAACAGCTCTTCCCGGGCGCTGATGTCCAGGTGGTTCGTCGGCTCGTCCAGGAGGAGCAGGTTGGAAGGCCGCACCACGCAACGGGCCAGCGCCACTCGGCTTTTCTCGCCGCCGCTCAGCACGCCGACCTTCTTTTGGACGCTGTCGCCGGTGAACAGGAAGCACCCCAGGATGGTGCGCAACTCGGTCTGTTCCATGCCGGGCGGCGCCACCGCCTCCAGCTCTTCCAGCACGGTCCGGTCGGGATTCAGCGTCTCCGCCTGGTGCTGGGCATAGTAGACCGGAGTCAATCTGAAACCGGGTGAGATGGTGCCGGCATCCGGCGCCTCCTCTTCCGCCAGGAGTCGCAACAGCGTCGACTTGCCGGCCCCGTTCCGCCCCAGGAGCGCAATCCGCTCCTCCCGTTCGATCTTGAGGTCGATGCCTTTCAGGACCTGCAGCGAGCCATAGGCTTTCCGCAGGCCCTTCACGACCAGGGTCAGGCGCCCGCTGTTGCTGGACGGCGCGAACCGGACCCGCATGGCCGATGCCCGCCCCT
This sequence comes from Candidatus Xenobia bacterium, assembly GCA_036501005.1. Classification (GTDB taxonomy): domain Bacteria; phylum Vulcanimicrobiota; class Xenobia; order RGZZ01; family DASYBA01; genus DASYBA01. The sequence continues at coordinate 2,956 of DASYBA010000747.1, forward strand.
TAGGCGCCTCGACCTTCTCCATGCGGTCCAGCATCTTCTCACGACTCTTTACCCGAGTCGCCAAGGTGGCCTTGTATCGAAACCGTTCGATAAACCGCTGGTCGTGCTCCAGCTTCTTCTGCTGGGTCTGGTACAGGGCCGCCTGCTGCTCTTCCCGCCGCTCCTTCTCCTCCAGATAGAAGCTGTAGTTGCCGGCGTACTCGGTAATCTTGCCGTTCTCCAGTTCCAACACCCGGTTCACCGCCCGGTCGAGGAAGTAGCGATCGTGCGACACCAGCACCACCAGTCCCTTGTACTCCGCCAGGTACTGCTCGAGCCACTCCACCGCGCCGACGTCGAGGTGGTTGGTCGGTTCATCCAGTAGCAGCACGTTGGGGGCCCGCAGCAAGAGCCGGGCCATCGCCCCCCGCATCTGCCAGCCGCCGCTGAATTCCCGGCACGGGCGATCGACGTCCTGGGGACGGAAACCCAGACCTGCCAGCACCGACCGGATGCGACCATCGATGAGGTGGCCCTCGGCGTGCTCGAAGGCCGACTGCAGATCGGCGTAGCGGCTCATGCAGGTCGTGAGGTCGTCCCCGGAAAGCTCGGCCATGGACTGCTCCATGGCTCGCAGATCGGCTTCCATGCGAAACGTCTCGGAGAAGACGTCCAGCATTTCCTGGTACAGCGTGCGATCTGGGGAAAGCTGGCCTTCCTGGCCGAGGTAGCCCATGGTGACGCCGGGGCCGGGCGTGACGGTGCCCCCGTCAGACTCGACCTCGCCGGTGAGAATTTTCAAGAGCGTCGTCTTGCCACATCCGTTGCGCCCGATCAGGCCCACCCGCTGGCCCGGCGTGACGGTAAAACCGACCTCGTCCAACAGGACCTGGCTGACGTAGGCTTTGGACAGATGGTCGACGGTGATCATGGCAGACGACTGACGACTGACCGACGGACGACGATGCTAAGCGTGGCCGTTGACGGGAATCGCGATGGGCGGTCCGACCTTGTGGAGTTTGAGAATCTGGACGGAAATGTTGTCGACGCCACCGTTCTTGTTGGCCAGGTCGACCAGGCTGAAGGCTGCCGTCTGAGCCGACATCTGCATCACTCGAAGGCGCAGCTCGGTTTTCGACACCATGCCGTGCAGACCGTCGCTGCAAATCAACATCGCGTCCTTGGATTGCAGGTCGACAATGTCGATGTCGACCACCACGTCGGGATGCTCGCCGATGCACCGCACCAGGATGTTGCGCTCGTCAGACTTCTCCGCTTCTTCCTCGGTCATCTCGCCCATGGCCACCTGCATGGCGACCCAACTGTGATCCTTGCTGACCTGCTCCAGTTTGCCATCCCGGATGAGGTAGCACCGGCTGTCGCCCACGTTCGCCACATAGGCCTTGTTGCCGTGGATGAGGATGCCCACGAACGTGGTGCCCATCTTGGCCGACCCGCCCAACTTGGAGCTGGCCTCGTTCACGGCTTTGTTGGCGGCCTTGACGGCCATCTCCAGATTCTTCTGCACCCCGCTGGGGTCGTTGGCCTCGTGGTAGTAGACGTAGAGCGCCCGCTCTACGGCCGTCCGGCTGGCGACGTCGCCGGCCGAATGGCCGCCCATGCCGTCGGCGACGATAAAAAATGAACCTTTTCGGTTCAGTACGGCCGCATCTTCGGGCACTATCGAGCCCAGGAAATCCTCATTTTGCGAGCGGACCAGACCCACGTCAGTGTGGCTACCCAGCTCCAGCATCGTGCCTAGCCCATTAGGAGCAGAGGACAAGGCCTGTAACTTCATTCCTACCCACCAGCTCTGACGATCTGTCGATCTACGCCGATCGCAGGTGTCATGATTTCATCGTCAATTCGGCAGAAAGCACCCACTCCCTTCTCCTCAACATTGGATGCCATTCAAGGCCCTGGGTGGTGGGCTCCCGTCGGAGGCCGTTCCCGGGCGCCCGCCGAAATAGGTTAGACCTTGATCATCCTGGACGCCGAGGAAGCAGCCCGACAGAAGGCAGAGCGCGCACGAGTCTTTAACGTGGTCGAGGTCCCCACGCTGCGCCTGGTCGGCTACACGCTCATCCTCTTCTTGATCTGGGCCCGCAGTGCCTATGAACCGATGCCCCTGCTCGACGACGCCGGGCTCTTGTGGGAACTCACCGCCGCCCTGGTGCTCTATATGGGAGCGTCCTGGCTCCTGTTGCGCCATGCACCGGCTCGCTTGCAGACCGTGCTGGGCGACGTGCTGATGGCGTGCGATCTCGGGGTCTACGCGGTCATCATCTACCTGACCGGGGCCGAACGAAGCTGGTTGTGGGTGCTCATGCTGGCCCGAGTGGCCGATCAGACCGCCACCAGCTTCAACCGGGTGCTGCGGTTTGCCCACGTCGCCAGCGCCTGCTATCTCGCCATGCTGGTGGTGGCCAGCAACACCATGCCGGGCTTCTCCTGGAGCAACGGGCTCACCAAGCTCCTCACCCTGTATGCCGTCAGCCTCTACCTGGCGTTAACCGCTCGCACGGCCGAGAACCTCCGGCGGCAGGCGGTCGCCGCCATCCAGGTGGCTCGCGAGCAGTTGGCGGCCCGCACCCGCTTGACCGAAATCCTCGAGAAGACGTCCGACATCATCGCCACCAGCACCCTGGACGGGCGCGGCGTCTACCTCAACCGGGCCGGCCGGGCGGTGGTCGACATGGAGCCGAATGCGGCCCTGAATCCTCAAGAACCCCTGGCCATCTGGGGCCCCCCCGAGCTCGAACGCCTGCGCACCGAAATCATTCCCGAGGTGCTGCGCGACGGCCAATGGACCGGCTCGCTCATGGTGCAGACCGGAGACGGCGTGCGGGTGCCCAGCTCGGCGGTCATCATCACCCACGGCTCGCACGACGGGTCGACGCGCTTCATCTCGTGCATCTTGCGCGACATCACCTACCTGGTGGAAACCCAGCGCCGGGTCGAGCGCCTCGCCCGCCTCCAGGAGTTGATTCTGGGCTCGGCCCAGGACGCCATTTTCAGCCTCGACACCCAGGGCCACTGCACCCTCATCAATCCCGCCGCGCTCAAGGTGCTCAACTGCAGCGGGCCAGATCTCGCGGGGCTGCACATGCACGACATCGTG
>DASYBA010000748.1:0-2546 GCA_036501005.1 Candidatus Xenobia bacterium
CAGATACGCACCGTGTTGTCCGCACTGCCCGACGCCACCAACTTGGCGTCCGGACTCAAGGCCACCGCCAGGACGGGCCCGTCATGCCCCTTCATCACCTTGAGACACCGGCCGCCGCTCCACAACCGCACGGTGTCGTCCCAGCCACCCGACACGATGAGGGCCGCGTCCGGCGTGCACGCCACGCTCCACACCGCCCCGGTGTGACCCTGCAAGGTCTCCTGGCATTCGCTGCGGGGCAGGTTCCACACCCGCACGGTCAGGTCGACGCCGGCCGACACCGCGGTGACACTATCGTGTGTCAAGGCGACGTCCTGGACCGCCCCATCATGGCCCTTCAAATCACGAATGAGCTTACCGGTCTGTCGATCCCACACCTGTATCGAACGATTGCCGTTGGCCGTCACCGCCAGCCGTCCGTTCGCCGACAAGGTCAGCCCCCGGGTCGTCCGGTTGCGGGTCTCGATAATGCTATTGGTCCATACCCCTCGCAAGCGCCCCCGGCCGGCATGATGGGCCAGCAGACCAGACAGCGCCACCGCCACCGGACTGAACTCGTAACCCGACAAGGAGCGACCGCGCAACAGCGACTCGGCCGCCGCCTTCCACTGCTCCTCCTGGTTGAGCGTATCGGCCGTTTCGACCGCTTCCACGAAAGCGTCCCGATCCACTTCTCGGTGACCGCTGGCCCGGGCCCGAATGAGGGTGCGAGGCGCTTGCGCCAGCTCTTCCGGCAGCTTCCAGAAGCCCATGGCCCCGTCGATGGCCACCGACACCGCCTGCGTGCCATCCGGGTTCAAGGCCACGCCGCGGATGTGGTTCTCGTGCCCAGTCAGGGTATAGAGACAGCGGCCCGTGCTCACGTCCCAGACGCGCAAGGTCTTGTCCCACCCGGCAGAAATGCACAACGACCCGTCCGGCGTCAGGGCGACGCCGTTCACCCATCCGTGATGCCCCTCGAGAATGTGGGTGGTGTGACCGTTGCGCAGGTCCCACAGGCGGAGCGTGCCATCATCGCTGGCCGACACGACCAGCGTGCCTTCTCGGGTCATCGCCAGGGCTTCAACCTTGTCCTCATGGCCCTTGAGAGTCTTGACCAGGTGTCCCGCCTGCGTGTCCCAGACCTGGATGTCGCCCCCTTCCTCGGCCGCGACCACCACGTGCAGATCGCCGCCGCCCGCCAGGGCCGTCAGCGGTGCGCCCGATTCGGCTTTGAGCGTCTTGCTACAGTAACCGGATTCGATATCCCACAGCCGCACCGTGCCATCCATGCTGCACGAGGCACCCGTCTTGCCTTGCCCACTCGATATCACCCCGGTGACGCTGTCTTCGTGGCCCTCTAGAATGTGCACGGCCTCGCCCATGCCCACGTTCCAGACTCGCACTGTCATATCCTCGCTGCCCGAGATGGCGACGTGGCCTTCCGGCGTCAACGCCACCGAGAAAACGGCCGCCGTGTGACCCTCCAGCAGGCGGATGCACTTGCCCGTCGATACGTCCCACACCCGCAGGGTGCTGTCGTCCGAGGCCGAGATGGCGAACGCGTTGTCGTCGGTCAGGTCCACTCCCCAGGCGGGACTGCCGTGGGCGGTAAGAACCGACATGTTGGCGTTGTAGGCGCGGGCCAGGTCGGCCGCGCGGGCGATGGCGTGGTCGCCATCGGGATCGTTGAACGCCTCGCGGTGGGCGTGGGCGAGAAAGTGCCGAGCGTCCTGCTCCTCGCCCCGTTCGATATGCAGCCAGGCTTTCAGGTAGCCCAGTTCCCAACCGTTGCCCGGGCTCGGCTTGGCCTGCTCGAGGGCCTCCACCAGCGCTTCGAACGTGATCTTGCCGCTCCGCAAGGACGACAGGCCCCGATTGAAGACGGCGTGGACGCTGTCGGGATTGAGGGCCAGGGCCTCGTCGAACATCTCGTCCATTTTGCCCTCGAAGCCCAGATCGGCCGCGGCCAGGGCCCGGTTGTTGATGGTGGCCGCCTTGAGCACGTGGTCCTCGACCACCAGGCGAGGGTACCCCAGGCCGATCAGGTCTGGGTACAGCGCAATGAGCTCCTTCACGATGTCGAGAAGCGACGGCCAGCGTTCAGCCGGTTTGTCCTTGAAACAGCGCTGCAAGATTTCCGAGACCGCCTCCGGCATGGGGGGGATGTCAGCGTTCTCCGCCCCATAGAGATCATAGTCCGACAGCGCCTTGGAGGCCTGTTTGCCGGTTGACCAGATCACTTCGCCGGCGAACATCTCCAGCACCAGGAGGCCCCACGACCACACGTCGGTGGCCGTCGTCAAGGGCTGTTTGGCGACCTGTTCGGGCGAAGCATAGGCCGGCGTCATGCCGCCGATGTTCGTCAGCAATTCCCGCCCCGGGGGCAGGACGTCCTCGTCGAGCGTGCCGTCCCAGGACCGCCCCAGGCCAAAGTCGGTCAACTTGGCGGTGCCGTCCGCGGTCATCAAGACGTTGGCCGGCTTCACGTCCTGGTGGATGAAATCGAGGGAATGCGCGTAGGCCAGCCCTCGAGCAACTTGGATGGCGACGTCGAGAATACGCTG
>DASYBA010000749.1:0-3090 GCA_036501005.1 Candidatus Xenobia bacterium
CCCGGCCACGTAATTTGTAACTAGCGGGGAACGTTACATGCCCCCCTTGTAACGTCCCCGGCCCGTTACATTGGCCAAGAAAACCGCCTATCTAGGCGGTTTTTTCAAGGCTGACCACGGGCTCGAGAGCCACCTCTCGAGCCACCACCTCGACGCGCTCTGACCCATGCACCCGATATTCGACCCCGCTCCACAGCATGGTGCGGCGAGTCGCCGCGATGCCCAGCGCCACCGCCGCCATGGCCACGACCACAGGGCTCACCAGGGCCAACCCCGGTGGGAACTGGCCGTGCCCTTGCGTTGACGTGATTCGGTGCACGGTCCAGAAGATGATGGCTACGATGCCCGCATGCAGCACTGCGCACAAAACAAACAAGCGGAGTGCGTGAGCGCCCAGCAAGCCCAGGAGCACCACGGTCGGCCCCATGGTGAGAAACGCCAGCGTCGCCCATGTGAACCGGTCATACCACCACAGATACTGCATCTGGCGGATGGACCACCCGAAGGCCGATCGCATGTCGCCGGGCACCCTCGTCGGAATGAAGAGGCCGACGAAGCGGATGGCCAGCCCCGCCGCTCGCACGTAGGCCGTGATGGAGACGTCGTCGTCGACGCTGTTCGACCACCGGGCGGCGACGTCCAGCCGGTCGAACACCTCGCGCCGGAGCGCCATGGAACCGCCCCACGCGCTGATGTTGCGGCCCCCGCCGAAGCACACCAGCGTGGTCGAAAAGATCAAGCGCAGGAGCGACGCGGCCCAGAAGTTGACTGGCGACGGCAAGAGAGGGAGCCGCCCTGCGGTCGTGATGCCGACTCGGGCCGACTGGAGGGGCGCCACCAGCCGTTCCAACCAGTCCGGGGGCACCTGGATGTCGCTATCGGCAAAGGCCAGGACCTCCCCTCGGCAGCTCGCCCGCGCGGTCACCAGGTTGTGGGTCTTCTCTGCCGCGCACGGCGAGTAGCCCGCCACCACGACCCGGGCGTGGGGGAATTCGGCGGCCAGGCGACTCACGACCGGCCAGGCCGGGTCCTGCCGTGAAGCCACCACGAACACCGTCTCGTAGTCTGGGTACCGCTGCCCCACAAGGCTCTTCAGCGACTCGGTCAGTGGAGCCGTCTTGCACGAGACCACCAGAGAGACCGAAGGGGTGTAGGGCGCCAGCGACTGGCGCGCCAGCCTGCGACAGGTGCGGGTGAAGCAGAGGGCATGCGCCAGGACGATGGCGCCGACCGCCAGGTACGTCCACGGCAGCCAATCGGCCATGCTACCAGCCCATGAGGCCGCAGCACCGGGCGCAGATCGGCAGCAGCCCCTCTTCCTTCAGCACCGAGCGAAAACGCTGATACTTCTCGTTGTTCCAGATGGAGAGCAGGCTCTCGGTCTTGATGTTGCCGCACACGTAGTCGGGATAGTCGCGGCAAGTGGCCACGTCGCCGTTGGGCATGATCTCCGTGACGATCCAGGGCTGGATGCAGCCCCCATAGCCGAACGTCTCCGTCGGATCGCCGTAATACAGGGGAATCTGATCGATGTCCAGGTCGGGGATGAGCATGGGGTGGAACGACCACGTGCGGGCCTTGAGCGTCTCGACCTCCTGTTGGAGACGGGCCGTGTCCAGGCCCTGGAAAAACAGGTAGCCGTGCCACGAGGTGGGCGTCACGCCGAACCGCTGCTCCATGACGTCGGTGTGGTGGAGACCATTGCCCCGGCTGGTGAACCAGCTATAGTACACGGTGAAAAGGTCGATACCGCCCCGGGCTTGCAGCATCTCGGCCACCGCCACCAGGTTGTCGACGTTGTCCCGAGACACCGTCATGAGAATGTTGACGAAGGGCCGGGGACGTTCACCCCGAGCTTTGAGCACCGCATCGAGGCCCCGCCATAGCTTGTCGAAACACCCTTTCTGCTTGCGAATGGCGTCGTGCACGTCGGGAGTGCCGTCGATGGACAGCATGAGCTGGTCGAGCTGCATGTCGACCAGCGCCTGGGCATGGGCCTCGAGGAACGTGCCGTTGGTGACGACCCCCACGAAGCCGCCTTTCTCTTTCATATAGGCCATGAGCGGCACCAGCTTGGGATAGATGAACGGCTCGCCGCCCCAGATGTAGTAGAAGGGACGCAGGTGGGCGATCTCGTCGACCATCTCGCAATAGCGTTCGAAAGAGACGGTGCGGGCCCGCAACTCCGAGAGCGGCTTGTCCAGGTTGTAGCCGGTCTCGCCCCACTGGCCGCAGGTCTTGCAGCGCAGGTTGCACAGGTCGGTGATCTTCAGGCTGACCTGCCGGAGGTGGGCGCTCTGGCGGCCATCGACCGCCTTCTGAAAGGGGGCCCACACGTGCTTGGCGGCCTCGGCCTGCAGCACGTGGTAGAGGAGGTCGGGGGCGCCCAGGGCTCGCTTGAAGAGACCGGGTGGGATGCGGCTGTGGCGAGCACCCCCGGGGGGACGACTGCGGGTGGACATGGGTCAACCATCGGCGATTCACGGCACGGTTCCTGCCAGCGGGTGACATCCACATCCTTGAGCCGCATCATTCCTTGTCCGGCACGTCTGTTGTAACGTAGCAAAGTCCGGCCGATGCGGAGCCACTTTCCTGCTTGACAGGGCCCCTGTCGTTCAAGCAGAATTGAATGGACTTCAGAATCGGGGCGGCCGGGCGAGGTGCTGCACGCCCAGGTGTCGATCCGGTGCGGGTGGGCGTCCCCGAAGCCATTCACCGCCGCTGGAAAATCCTTCGCCAGCGAGGCCGGGAAGCGAATCCCAGTAATGCGGAGGACCTCCTCGGGGTGAAGAGAATAGTCGATTGTGAAAAATTGAACGGGCAGGTCGAAAGTATTGTCAAAGGAAGAAAAATTTCTAGTCCAGATGCGCCTGCTGACCGTGGTCGGCACGGTCGCTCTGGTCATCGGCTTCTGGGCCGTGTTTGAGTGGGAATTCCGGACCGAGCCCCAGCCCATCCAGTTCCCGCACAAGGTGCACGCCGGCGAGCGTCAGATCGCCTGCACCTACTGTCACACGGGCGCCAAGAAGTGGGACATGGCCGGCGTACCGTCGGTGCAAGACTGCTATCAGTGCCACCAGGTCATCACTC
>DASYBA010000750.1:0-2171 GCA_036501005.1 Candidatus Xenobia bacterium
TAACAAAACCCATAGCCAGCGCATGCCCCTGCCTTTCCACAGGCGGCCGTCGGCTACCTATCGGGGCTCCGCCCCCCAGACGCTTCGCTGGGGGCCCCCCGGCCTTCGCCAGCAGTTACGACAAACTGGCATCAGCTCGTACTAGCGGGTGTCCGAAGCTGACCCCGCGGGAATTCGGCCCGAGCGGCCGAATAGGGGCCGCCATGAACGACGATCGCACCAGACCCGGTGGCGAGGGGCCGTGGCGCAAAGTTCCAGCGGGCGATCCCGCCCTGTTACGGTTTCCCCCTGCCGTCCAGGAGTTTCTCACCCAGGTGGGGCTGCCCGACAGTCCGCAACTGGGGCTGCGCTTCGACCTCTCCTTTGAACCCGTCGACGGGCTGTGGAAGGTGGGGAGCGATGCCACAGGGGCCCTCTGCCTGGATGCGAATGGCGCCCTGTGGTGCATGCACGCCGACGGCACCCGCTTCATCAATTCTACGCCGCATCTCTTTTTCATGTGCCGGCTGGCGTACCGCAATCGGGAGTTGTCCGAGGCCCGCTCGGAGGCCGAGGTGCAGCAGGCCGACGACGCGTTGGCGGCCCACATCGCCCGGGTCGACCCGCCGGCCATGGCCGCCGACGCCTGGTGGCCCCGCCTGCTGGAAGGCTCGCAGGAATAAGCTTCAAGCATCGAACGGACGTGGCAAGGAGGAGCTTGCCATGTCCGTACCTTTTACGCTTGCACGCCCGTCGTCCGGTTATCGGGGGGCCCTCGACCACCTGGTGTCCGAATTCGGCATCTCCCGCAACCTCGCCGGGATCGTCCTTCGACAGCACGGTCCCGAGTGGGAAGCCGCGCTGAGCCAGGCACGCGACCGGTTGGCCCGGGCGGTGGCGGTCGCGCAGGAACGTCAGGTCTCGGTGGGCGTCGCCCTCAACGTCGTGTCCGGCCAGTACAGCTACGAAGAGTGGCGGGCTCGCCGCGACGCCCAGAAGGCCGAGTGGGTCGCCCTCCAGACGCGACGCGGGGTCAAGGCGGAGTACGACGGCCCGTGCCGGGCTTTCTTCGTAGAGCACAAGGACACCGCCACGCCGCTCCTTTTCCAACTGTACGGCCAGCAGAAGACCGTCGCCATCACGGCCGTCAAGCCCTACGACTTCGAATGGAAGGTGGGCAAACAGGTGGAGACCGTTCGCAAGATCGACCTCCTGTGGGCCTGCAAGGCTCGCGACTGGGACAAGGTCAAAGGCGGGCTGACCATCGACGCCAGCGTGAGCGCCCTGGCGCTGGGGCCGGTCGCAGACCCGGCCGAGCGGTACCCGCTCCCCGACGAGGCCATGCAGGCCGCCTGCGAGAGCAAGCGATCGGTCCGCTTTACCCTCAACGACGGCGGCATGTTCACCGGCCACCTGGTTTGGGCCACCAAACACAACGTCAAGCTACGCCTGCCCTCCGGCAAGTGCGTCGTCATCTTCAACCACGCGGTTCAAACGTTCTTAGAGACGTAGATCCAGGGGTTGAACCGGGGTTTCACGGGGTGGGCTGGCCAGCTCGTCGACGAGGGTCGTGGCCTCCACAGTCTCGGCCAGGCCGCTTTCGAGATCGTCATCCAGACGTGTGTCGAAATAGCGTTGCATATGACTCAGGCCGGCCAGGACGGATCGGTAGGCTTCGATACTGGTATGTAAGCGCTCCCCATCATCCGGGTACTGCTCTCTGGCCTGCGTCAAGGTGGCGATAGCCTCCAGCACACCGGCGCTCAGGGCGCCCAGACTGGTCCGTAACGGCTCACTGCTCTGCCCCGCCAGTGCCTGCGCGGCGGCCTGCTCGAGTTCAAGCAGGCGTCGGCGCCGAGAATGAGGATGCGTCTCGTGCACCCGATCGTCGACCGTGAGGTCCAACTCGCGTTGCGACGCGGCGGCGGCGACGTCTTGCAGTGCCTTCTGCAGGATGCGAAAACCCAACGAGCCGCTGGCCACGAGGGGGTATTCGCTGCTGAGGTCTGGCGCCCCCTTGGCGAAGAACAATAAAGCCACAGGGAGGTACGCACACTGTCAACACGCCCTAGAGCCGGTCGTACACCTTGAGCAGAACCCGGCTGCGGGTGGCGCTGGCGTTCGGGTCGCCCAACACCAGCATCAGCTCCCTGCTGGCCGGCAGCTCGCGGCGATAGACCCCATAGAGATTA
>DASYBA010000751.1:0-6096 GCA_036501005.1 Candidatus Xenobia bacterium
AAGCCGATCATCGGGGCATGGAGACGATGCGGCAAAAGACCTTTGCCCTGCTCACGCCCGAGCAGCAGGCCCAGATGCCGCCCCCGCCGCCGCCCGGCCCTCCCCCCGGGAACGACTAGCGGCGTTTGCCGAGCAGCTCCCGCAGCTTCTGCAGGAGGGCCGTCGGGCTGTACGGCTTCTGGAGAAACGGCACGCCAGCTTCCGTCACCTCCCGGTACAACGCCACCTGCTCGGTATACCCGCTGGTCAACAGCACCCCCAGCTTGGGTCGGTCCTGTCGCAACGCCTGGGCCAGTTCACGCCCGTTCATGCCCGGCATCACCAGGTCGGCCATCAACAGGTGAATGGGCCCGGCATGGTGCCGGGCCAGCGCCAGCGCTTCCTGCCCCTGGGCGGCCCCCAACACCTGGTAGCCGTTCCGCTGCAGCACGGTGGTGGCCAGCCGGCGCACCTCCTCATCGTCCTCCACCAGGAGAATCGTCTCCGCGCCCCGCTCTCGCGTCTCTTCCCGCGCCTCGACCACGGCGTCGGGGGGGTCGTCGCTGGCGGGCAGGACGATGCGAAACCGGGTGCCCTCCCCGACCGTGCTATCCACTTCGATATGACCGCCGGCCTGTTCGACAATGCCATACACGGTCGACAGTCCTAGACCCGTTCCCTTGCCTTCCGGCTTGGTCGTGAAGAAGGGCTCGAACATGTGGGTCAGCGTCGCCTGGTCCATGCCGGTGCCCGTATCGGTCACGACGAGCGCGACTTCGTCACCCATCCGCTCCGCCCGGATCTCCAGGCGGCCGCCCTGCGGCATGGCATCTCGAGCATTGACCGCCAGGTTCACCACGATCTGCTCCAGGTGGGTGGGATCGGCCTTGAGCCGCACCGGTGTCGGGTTGATCCGCGCCACCAACTCGATGTCGGGCCCCAGCAGCCGGGCCAGGAGCTTCTCCAGGTCGGTCACCACGGCGTTGAGGTCCAACGTCTTCGGCTGGCTCACCTGGCGACGGCTAAAGGTCAACAGTTGCCGGGTCAACGACGTCGCCTTGTCGGCTGCCTTGCCGATCTCTTCCAGCATGGGCCGATCGTGAGCCCCCGCTTCGGCCACCAGCAGGGCGCAGTACCCGGTGATGACCGTCAAGAGATTGTTGAAGTCGTGCGAGATGCCCCCGGCCAGCCGCCCCACCGCCTCCAACTTCTGGGCGTGCCACAACTGGGCTTCCAACTGCCGCTCTCGCTCTTCGGCCTCGGCCCGCTCCGTGATGTCTCGAGCGGTTCCATACAGCAGGTGCTCCTCCCGGGCCATGGTGGCCCCCCATTGCAGGATGCGCCACTTCCCGTCACGCGTCGCCCACCGTGTCTCGAAGCGGACCTCGGCCGCCCCGTCCCGCAACCGGGCGACCGCGTCTTCGGCCTTGGGCCGGTCCTCGGGGTGGACGAACTCCAGCCATGGGTGCGAGAGGAGCTCGCTGACGGGACACAAGCGTTCCCAGGCCGGATTGAGCCGCTGGAAGAAGCCGTCCCGGTCGGCAATGCAGAGCATGTCCATGGACAGCATGAAGAACCGATCCGTCTCGGCGTGCAGCCGTCGATCGTGCTCGGCCTGCTTCATGCGCATGCACTCGTCGACCGTCGTGAGCAGGTAGTCCAGCGTCTTCTCCAGGTCTGGGCTGAGCGAGAAGCGCTCCCCGCCCAGCACCAGGTTGAGGTCGACGCTCAACGACCGGTGCACCCGCTTCTCCCGCTGGTGCAAGGTGCTCTTGATGCGCTGCACCAGGAAGCTGGGTTCGAACGGCTTGGTGATGTAGTTGTCGGCCTGGCACTCCAGGCCCCGCAGGATGTCGGCCGGGCGTTGCAGGGTCGTCAGCAGGATGATGGGCAGCCCACCCCAGCGAGACTCCTTTCGAATACTCCGACACAGGTCGTACCCTGACGGTCCCGGCATGTGAATGTCACTCAAGACCAGGTCGAACGGGGTTTCTGCCAGCCTGGCCAGGGCCTCTTCGGCTCCCCCGGCGGTGACGGCCTCCATGCCGGAGTCTTCCAGCAGGGTGACGATGTCGTAGGCTTGGCTGGGGCTGTCTTCAACGACCAGGATGCGCGCCAATAGACGTGACCTCCCATGTAGTGGCGACGAGCCTACCGAGCGCAGCCTCGTCCCCCAGGTCCCGCCGTCTGAGTGTCGTGTCGAAAAAGTTGGCAGCCCGACCGAACACTTCCTCCCAAACCAGGATGCTCGTTATCAAGGCCGCCCGCCACATCCGGAGGGCCGACCCCGCGCCCTTCCGAATAGGTCCCCCCTTCAGGAGGCATTGTCGCGTGCGCACCGATTGGACCAGGCTGGCCATCGTCAACCGAGGAGAAGCTGCCATGCGGCTCATCCATGCGGTGCGGGAGTATAACCGCGAGCATGGCACGGGCCTGCGCACCATCATCCTCTACACCGAACCCGACCGTCACGCGCTGCCGGTGCGAGAAGCAGACGAAGCGGTTTTCCTGGGCCCCGCCCTCGATCCCGATACCCGCAAGAGCACCTATCTCGATCTGCCTCGCCTGGAGGCCGCGCTTCGCCAATGCCAGGCCGAGGCGGTCTGGGTCGGCTGGGGTTTCGTGGCGGAAAATCCCGATTTTGTCGACCTCTGCGACCGCCTGCACATCGTTTTTCTGGGTCCACCGGCGGACGCCATGCGTCGGCTGGGAGACAAGATCAAGGCCAAGCATCTGGCCGACGAGGCGCAGGTGCCGACCAGTGCCTGGAGCCGGGGGCCGGTCGACAGCCTGGAAGAGGCTCTCCAACACGCCGGCCGTATCGGCTATCCCCTCATGCTCAAGGCGGCCGCGGGGGGAGGCGGTCGGGGCATTCGCAAGGTGTACTCGGCCGACGACCTGCCGGAAGCGTTGGAGCGCTCCCGCAGTGAGGCCCTGAAAGCCTTCGGCGACAGCTCCGTGCTGATGGAGCGGTTGCTGGAAGGCGCCCGCCACGTCGAGGTCCAGGTCATCTGCGACGGGCAGGGCGGTGCCTGGGCCCTGGGCGTGCGCGACTGTACCCTGCAGCGCCGCCACCAGAAGGTGCTGGAGGAAACCCCCGCCCCCACCCTGCCGCCGGAGCGAGCCGCCGATCTCCAGGCCGCCGCCCTCCGCCTCTGTGAAAAAGTGGGCTATCGCGGCGCCGGCACGGTCGAATTCCTCTACCGGCCCGGGGACGACCAGGTGGCCTTTCTGGAAGTCAACACCCGGCTCCAGGTCGAGCACCCGGTCACCGAGGCGATCTACGGCGTAGACCTGGTCAAGCTGCAAATCGACGTCGCCCGGGGCAAGCTGCTGTCGGGGGCTCCGCCCGTGCCGCGGGGCCACGCCCTCGAGGTTCGCCTGTGCGCGGAAGACCCCGACAACGGCTTCGCCCCCGCCCCCGGCCACGTCGCCATGTTCCGGCTGCCCACCGGCCCCAGCGTGCGGGTCGACTCGGGGGTGGCCGAAGACACCAGCATTCCCTCCGAATTCGATAGCATGATCGCCAAGCTGATTGCGTGGGGCCGAGACCGCACCGAAGCGCTGGCGCGTGTCGAACGCGCGCTGGGCGACTTCACCGTCCTGGTGCGCGGCGGCACGACCAACAAAGGCTTCCTGCTGCAGCTCCTCAACCACCCCCAGGTGATCAGCGGCGACTACGACACCGGCTGGCTGGACCGGGAAATGGCCGGGGCGGTGGCGCCTGCCTTGCGGCCCCACGCCGACGTGGCGGTGCTGGTGGCCGCCCTGGACATTCACGATGCCGCGCTGGCCCGCCAGATCGTCAACTTCCAGCAGTCGGCCTTTCGCTTGCGGCCCGAAGCCCGGCGGGAGACCGGCCGGGGCTTCGATTTGCGCTACGGCACCCAGGCTGTGACCGTGGAAGTGCTGCACGTCGGGCCTCGGGCCTATCGGCTGACGGCCGGGGCCACCGTCATGGAAGTCTCCCGGGAGGGCCTGGGCTTGCACGAGGCGTGGCTGACGTACGCCGGACGCCGCCACCGGGTCCTGTCCATGGTGCACGGCGTGACGCACCTGGTCGAGGTCGATGGCGTGCCCCACCGCATGTCGAGCGAGGAGGGCGGCTTCGTGCGGGCGCCGTCGCCCGCCGTGGTGGTCTCCGTGCAGGTCAAGCCGGGCGACAAGGTGGCCGCCGGCGACCGGGTCGCCGTGCTGGAGGCCATGAAGCTGGAATCGTCGCTCACGGCTCCCGTCTCCGGCGTGGTGCGGGAAGTCCTGGTCATGAGGAACACTCAGGTGGCGGCCGGGGCGGCCCTGGTGCGCATCGAACCGGAATCGTCGGGGGCCGCCTCCAGCACCGTGGTCATTCCGTTTCAATCCAGCACGCTGCCCGCCCGGCCCGCCGACCGGTTGCGGCGCCTGTTGATGGGCTACGACGGAGAGAGCGACGCCAAGAAGCTGCTGGCCGAATGGAATCCGGCCGCCGACGATCCGCAGGGCATTGAAGACGACGCGGCCCTGCTCGAGCTGTATGTCGACATCCATGGCCTGCAGCGCAACTCCGGAGAAGGCCGCAATCTCGACGCCTGGCTGCGCAAGCGGGAAGAAGTCGAAGGCAGTCTCCCCCCGGCCTTTCTCGATCGCCTCAAAGTGGCTCTGAAGCACTACGGCGTCGAATCACTGAGCCGCTCTCCCAGGCTGGAGGAGAGTCTCTTCTGGCTCTATCGATCGCTGGCCCGAGAGAAGGTGGCCGTCGGCATCGTCTTGTCCATCCTGGAACGGAGGCTGCAGGCCCGGGCCGCGTTGGCCATCCAATCGGGCACGGAAACCTGGGCGCACTTCCGCTGGCTTCTCGAACGCCTCATGGAAGAGACCCGCACTCGCAATCCGGCCGTGCACGAACTGGCTATCGAACTGCGCTGGCGGGCCTTCGACAAGCCGGCCTGGTACCAGGCCACGGAACATCTCTACCAGGAGATGGAGGGCGTCGTCGACCGCCTCCTCGCCGCCCCGCCAGCGGAAGAGGCGGCGCTGATCGAGACCCTGGTGGAGTGCCCCCAGCCCCTCATCGGTTCCTTGACCCGCCGCTACCACCAGGTCGATGCGCACCAGCGGCCGCGCCTCCTGGAGGCCATCACTCGCCGCTACTATCGGATGCGGGAGCTCGTTCCGGTCGGGGTGAAGGACGACGTCGCCGCCTGGGATTACCCCCGGGGTGACAAGATGATCCGCCTGTTGAGCACCTCGGTGCGGGTCGAAGCCGTGGCGGACGCTCTCGCCACGCTGGGGCGCGCGACCGCCGCCGCCCCCCCCGACTACGACGTCGTGGTCGATCTCTATCTCTTGAAGGGCAGCGGCACGGAGACGATCGAGGAGTCGCTCAATGCAGCCTTGACCGCCACGCCGCCGCCGCGCCCGTGGCGGCGCCTGGTATTTGTCATCGTGGCGGAAGAGCCGAGCCGCAGCATGCAAAAGGTGCGCCATTTCACCTATCGGCCCACCGTCGAGGGGGGCTACGCGGAGGAGCGCAGCTACCGCGGCTTTCACCCCATGATGACGAACCGCATCCGCATTGTCGAGCTGTTGAAGAATTTCGATACGGAACGGCAGCCGTCGACCAACGACATGTACGTGTACCAGGCTCGAGCCAAGGAAAACCCCAAGGACGAAAGGTTCTTCGTCTTTGCCGACGTGCGCGACGTGACCCTGATGCGCTCGCCCACCGGCGCCTTGCGGTTGCCGCAGCTCGAGCGCATGCTGCACGAGTCTCTATCGGCCATCCGCGCCCGGCAGATGGCCCGCCGGCCGGAGGAGCGCACACACTGGAACCGCATCAGCCTCTACATCTGGCCTACGCTGCAGGTCACCACCGACGACATCATCTCGGTAGTGCAGCGGGCGGTGCCGCGTACAGCCGCCCTCGGCCTGCACAAAATCGTCGTCGACGTGTCGCTGGGCAAAGGACTGGCGGGGCGGCGGGAGATCCACTTCACCAGCGAGCTGTCGGTGACCGTTCGACAACCCCACGACCAGCCCATCCGACCCCTGTCGGAATACAAAAAGAAAGTGCTCAGCCTGCGCCGCCGGGATCTCGTGTATCCGTATGAAATCGTGCGCATGCTGACGCCGTCGAGG
>DASYBA010000752.1:0-4238 GCA_036501005.1 Candidatus Xenobia bacterium
GGCGTCTCCAGGTGAAGGCCGTTGACCAGCACCAGGTCGGCCTGCGACAGCACGACGGCATCGCCGGGGGCAGGTTCGAACGTATGCGAGTCCGTGCCCTCGGGAATAATGCCGTGGACGTCGACGGCATCGCCGGCCACGGTGCGCACGATGTCGGTGATGGGGGCGACGGTGGTGACGACCCGCAGGTGGTGGGATCCGGACTGGAGGGTGGAGGTAGACTGGACCGAACTGCAGCCGGTCAGGAGGGCGACGGCCAGGAGAAGTCTTCTCATACCAACTGATAGTATTCGTTTCTACGATAACTTGCAAGTAAGGAAATCAGGCGTTCCATTGAGAATTCCTCTTGCATGGAAGAAGTTGCCGTCGATAGCTTGGCCCTCGCCGCCCGTCTGCGAGACAGCGGCCTGCGGCTGACCCCGCAACGGGCGGTCATTCTCGAGGTCGTGGCCGGACGGGGCGATCATCGGCACCTGACGGTGCAGGAAGTTTTTCTGGATGCCCGCGATCGGCTGCCCGGGCTCAATGCGGCGACAGTCTACCGGACGCTGGAGGCGCTGCACGACGCCGGCCTGGTGGACATGATGGCGGTGGGCTCCGACGTGGTCCGCTTCTCCTTGCACGATCCGCGCCAGCGCCACGGTCATCTGGTGTGCCGAGGCTGCGGTTCGGTAGAACAACTGGATTACGCCCGGGTGCACGATCTTTCGCAGCACGTGTTGACGCAGCACGGGTTCCTTCTCGACGCGGCCCACCTGACGTTGTCAGGTCTTTGCCAGAAGTGCCGTAGGGGGGCAGGGGAGCACAGCGAATGAGGGACGGGGGGCCCCAGCGCAGCGGATGGGGGCGGAGCCCTCGAGGGAGGTGACTTTTGAGCACATCGGTATTGGTGGTTGACGATGAAGAAGCCATCATCGAGTTTCTGGAGATCAATCTGGCCAAGGAGGGGTTCAAGGTCCTGACGGCTTCGACCGGCGAAGAGGCCATCAACCAGGTGAAAGAATCGAAGCCCGAGCTCATCTTGCTGGATGTCGGGCTGCCGGACATGGATGGGTTCGAGGTGTGCCGCAAGGTGCGTGCCTTTACCAACGTGCCGGTCATCATGGTCACCGCCCGGGGCGAAGACGAAGACAAGATGACCGGGTTCGAGACTGGGGTCGACGACTACGTCGTGAAGCCGTTCAATCCCAAGTTGCTGGTGGCGCGCATCAACGCTTTGTTGCGGCGGGCCTCGGCCCCCGCGACGGGCGAGGGCGCCAACAAGATGGCGTATCGGAATTTGCAGGTCGACATCTTGCGGCGCAAAGTCACCATCGGCGAGCGTACCGTCGACCTGACGCCTCGGGAGTACGATCTGCTGGTCTACTTCATGTCCCATCCAGGCCAGGTCTTCTCCCGAGAGCAGTTGCTGAAGGACGTGTGGGGGTCTGAATTTCTCGAGGCCCGCTCGGTCGACGTGCACATCAAGTACCTGCGGGAGAAGCTGCGGGCGCCGCTCTCCGAGGCCCTACAGACCGTGTGGGGCAAGGGGTATCGACTCGCGGAGGCATGAAGATACGCGGCATCCGGTATCGGCTGTCTCTGTCGTATCTCCTGGTGCTGCTCATCTCCATGGTCTTCACCACGCTCTTGTTTTTGCGGTTTGCGCAGCAATACGTGCAACAGCGGGTCGGGGAGCAGCTTCAGAACCAGGCGGAGTTCGTCGCTCGGGTCCTGTCTCAGTCGAATAGCCTGCCGGACAATAGCGACCTGCCCATGGCGGTGACCGATTTTCAGCTCAGCTTTGGCGGCGAGCTGAAGACCCGGGTGGCGTACACCAACGCGGAAGGCACGGTCATCAGTGGATCCGGCGGCCTGATCGGGCAGCAGTTGAATGTGCCCGATCTGCAGAGTGCGCTGTCCGGTAGCCTCAAGCCGTGGGTGTCGCTGGAAGTCGGGCACTCCGTATTGCATGCGACGGCGCCGCTCAAGGCCCGCGGCGAGACGCTGGGGCTGGTGGACCTGAGCACGCCGGTGGAATCCAGTGTCGACATCAAGGATTTGCGGGGTCTCCTGCTGTGGGCGCTGTGCGCCTCTCTGGGGCCCTCCCTGCTCCTGTCGGTGTTGTTTTCCCGCAGTCTGACCCGTCCCATGGCGGGCATGCAGCAGGCCGCGCGCAAGATTTCGGCCGGCGATCTGTCAGCCCGAGTGGAGGCCTTGGACGACGACGAGATTGGCGACCTCGGCCGAGCCATCAACAGCATGGCCGTGGATCTGCAGGATCGGATGTTGGAAAGCACTCGGGAGCGGGCCCGCATGCAGACGCTGCTCGAATCTCTGGTGGATGGGGTCGTCGCGCTCGACGGCCGGGGCCGGGTGAACTTTCTCAACTCGGCCGCCCGCACCATCCTTGGGTTCTCCCTGCCCGAGGTGTTGAAGCGGCCCCTGGTCGAGCGGTGGGAGGACCCCGAGGTAGCCGCCCTGCTGGACGAGTGCCAGACCAAGCGAGGCATGGCCACTATCGAGATGAATCGGGATGCCCGCCGACTGCAGGTGTTTGCCGTGCCCTACGACCTGCCCGAGGCGTTGACGACCACCATTGGGGGCTTTCCCATCATGCTGGTGCTGCGGGACGTCACCGATCTACGGCGTCTTGAGGAGGTGCGGCAGACGTTTCTGGGCAGTGTCTCCCACGAACTGCGCACGCCCCTGACCATCATCAAGGGGTTTGCCGTGACCATGGCGGACAGTCCGCTGTTGGATCAGGATCCGCTCTTCAAGCGATCGGTGGGGGTCATCGATCGGGAAACCGACCGTCTCTCTCGCCTGGTAGAAGACGTGCTGGAGCTGTCTCGGCTCCGGTCCCACCGGCTCGAGCTGGAGCGGAGCCTCATGGAGCCAGACCCGCTGGTGGCCGATGCCCTGGCGGTGCTGGATGCGAAAGCCAAGGATCTGGACGTCGCTCTGGTGGTGGCGCTGGGCGCCGAGGGCCACGTGGTCATGGCCGATCAGGATCGCCTGCACCAGATCGTCGTCAACCTGGTGGACAACGCCTTGAAGTTCACACCGCCGGGAGGACAGGTCACCGTTCGAACCGAGGTGAGGTCGGACGGATGGCAGATGACCGTAAGCGATACCGGCCTGGGCATTCCTGCGGAGGACGTGCCGTATCTCTTCGAGCGCTTCTTCCGCGGCCGGGATCGCAAGAAGAAAGGCATTGCCGGCAGCGGTCTGGGACTGTCCATCGTCAAGGAGCTGGTCGATCTGCATGATGGGCGCATCGAGGTGGAAAGCGAGCTGGATCGAGGTACGACCATGCGAGTCCGGTTCCCCGCCGTCCGCCCCCAGGAGCCGGGGCCTACGACTACTTGATCGGCAGGCTCTTCGGTCGGGCCGGCGCGGGAGGCTCCATCAGGTGGTTGTCCTTGACGAAGGCTGCGAGGGCTTCTCGATAGTCTCGTAGCGGTTTGAAGCCTCGCAAGTAGAAGATGGAGTTGTTCAGCACCGAGTAGGCGGGCCGGGGGGCTCGGCCTTTTAGATCGGCCCGGCTGATGGCGGCGACCGGGTCGGTGCGACCCGCGGCCAGTAGAATGTCCTTGGCGAACTGTTCCCGCGAACATGCACCGCTGTTGGTGATGTGGTATATGCCATAGAACGGGCTCTTGATGAGCTCGCGGATGCCCACCGCCAGGTCGGCCGTATAGGTGGGCGTGCCGACTTCGTCGTGCGCGGCCCGAATGGTTTTTTTTTCGTTGGAGAGCGTCAGCACGTCTCGGACGTAACTCGGCTTGGTACGGCCGAAAAGCCAACCGGTGCGAATGATCCACCATTTGTGCAGATGTTGGAGGACCGACTGTTCACCGGCCTGCTTGGACTTGCCATAGATGGAGGGTGGATTGGGGTAGTCGTACTCCCAGTAGGGCGTGGCGCTCGAGCCGTCAAAGATGTTGTCGCACGAGATATACATCATGGCGGCGTTGTGCTGGAGGCAGGCCAGGGCGACGTTCTGAGCCCCCATGGCGTTGACGTGGAAGGCCTGGGCCGGATTCTGT
Source organism: Candidatus Xenobia bacterium (assembly GCA_036501005.1). Classification (GTDB taxonomy): domain Bacteria; phylum Vulcanimicrobiota; class Xenobia; order RGZZ01; family DASYBA01; genus DASYBA01. The sequence goes on from DASYBA010000752.1 coordinate 4,032, forward strand.
TCGCAGCCGTCGATGTCGGTGTAGGCCGCGCAATGGATAACGACGTCTGGATGAAATTTCGATACGATATCGAAAACCCGTTCGACATTGGTGACGTCCATGCCCGTCTTGCCCAGGGCCAGGATGTCTCCAGTGGGGTCCAGGATGTGCCGCAGGTCGGATCCGAGAACCCCGTCGGCACCACTGATGAGGACTTTCATTCTGGGC
>DASYBA010000753.1:0-2881 GCA_036501005.1 Candidatus Xenobia bacterium
CACCCATCAAGCCCACTGTTTGAATCCGACCGCTGCCGCCATCTGGGCGAAGCTCGACGGCACCGCCACCTTGGCCAGCCTGTGTGCCGCCCTGACGCTGGAGGAACGGGTCGTTCTCGCCGGGCTGGAGCAGCTCAGCGAAGCGGGTCTGCTGCTGGGGCCCCTGCCCGTGCAGACCACCATGAAGCGACGAGAGATGCTCAAGACCATCGGCAAGATTGCTGCGGTCGCCCCGCTGGTGGCCAGCATTACGGCACCGACGCCGGCCATGGCAGCCTCCTGCGTGGGGAAAGGCAGCGCCTGCACGGGCGGTGGTTCTCAAGGCACCTGCTGCGCTCCATTCAACTGCCGAGGTATCCCCGGCGGGGCCGGTACCTGCGTTTAATCGGGTCGTTCGCTGATGGCGTGAAGATGGCTTCCACGGAAGCCATTTTTCATTAGTGCCGGCGATTCTGTTTCTCAACCACGCCGCGGTCCTGGGAGGGGGCGAGTTGACCCTGCCGGACCTGGCGCGGGCGTTTCCTCGCAGCCGGGTGGTCTTGCTGCAGACGGGACCCCTCGAACGAGTGCTCGAGGAGGCGGGGGTCGCGGTAGAGGTTCTGCCGGCGGATCCAGCCCTGGTGGGCATGTCTCGCCAGACCTCGCGGTGGGAGAGCCTGCGCGCCTTGCCCGCCTTGCTGACTACGGCGGTGCGGTTGGCTTGGCGCGCCCGCCGCTACGACCTCGTCTACGCCAACTCCCAGAAAGCCTTGCTCGTCGGGGCGCTGGCTGCCATGCTGGCCCGTCGGCCGCTGGTGTGGCATCTGCACGACATCCTGACGCTCGACCACTTCAGCCGGAGCCACATTCGGGCCATGGTGGCGCTGGCCAACTGGCGCGTGCGGCAGGTGCTGGCGACATCGCGCGCGGCGGCGGAAGCCTTCCAGTCGGCCGGTGGGCGTCGGGTCTCTGTCTTGTACCTGGGCATAGACCCGGTGCCGTTTGAAACCGCTCGCCCCGCCCGTCTTGGGTGTCCGGACGATGTGCCGCTGGCAGGGCTCTTCAGCCGCATGGCGCCCTGGAAGGGGCAGCACGTGCTGCTGGACGCCCTCGCCCTCGTGCCGGACTGGCGCGTGCTCCTGGTCGGCGATGCGCTGTTCGGAGAACAGGCGTATGTAGAGTCCTTGCACGACCAGGTCGAGCGGCTTCAACTCCGGGATCGGGTCTACTTCCTGGGCTTTCGGCACGACGTGGCCGAGTGCATGGCCGCGTGCGACATCATTGTCCACACCTCGGTCAAGGCTGAACCGTTCGGCCGGGTGTTGGTGGAAGGCATGCTGGCCGGGCGGCCCGTGGTGGCGACCGATGCCGGCGGTCCCAGGGAGATTGTGGAAGCAGGAGTGACTGGCCTGCTGGTGCCGCCGGGCGACGCCGGAGCCTTGGCTCGGGCGCTGGAAGCATTGCGCGACGGGTCTCTTCGGGAACGACTGGGACGTGCCGGGCACGTCCGGGCGCGTCGCTATTTTTCGCCAGAAGCGCTGAGGGAGCGGCTGCGCGCCCAGATCGGTACGATCCTCGAGCAGGACCAGGGGGGAGGGGACCAGAATCGGGGGGGCTGAATTGGAGGCTACCCTACCCTATGCCGCTCCCTCTGGACAGCGAGCTGCCGTCGCTGGCCACCGCAACCGACTGGTACAACGGCCCGGTGACCGCGGAAGCTGAAGGCGTGACCCTGGTGCATTTCTGGTCGGTCAGTTGTGGCATCTGCGGCGAGCAGATGCCGCAGGTCAACCGTCTGCGGGACACCTGGGCTGCCCGTGGCCTCCGCATGGTGGCGGTTCACAAGCCCCTGCACGAGAAGGACACGGATCTGACCCGGGTGGAGGCCTCCATCCAGTCCCACGAGCTCCGCCACCCGGTGGCGGTCGACAACACCCACGCCTTGAGCGACGCCTTTCACAACGACCAGGGCGTGCCGGAGTTCTTCCTCTTCGACGCTCACCGCCGGCTGCGCCTCAACGTCGTCGGCGACCAGGGGCTTGACAGCCTGGAGAAAATGATCGCGCTCCTGACCCGGGCCGCACAACTTGAAGCGCAACCCAGGGTCTAGCAGAAAAATCAGAGGTCACTACATACATGCGCAGAGTCTTGTTCTATCTCGCCTTGCTGGTCAGCGTGCTGGCCCTGCCGGGTCTCAGTTGGGCCCAGACGCCCCCGCCCCCGACCGCGACGCCGTCCGCTCCGTCAACCCCCTTGATGGCCTCGGAGGTGTCACCCACCTACGTATTGCGTCCAGGCGACGATCTGGTCATCACGTTCCTGGGTGTCCAGGATCCTCCCTACGACGTCAAGCTGCGAGAAGACGGCGGCATGTATATTCCCCGAGTGGGAGACGTGCACGCGGCGGGCCATACCATTCTCGAGTTGAAGCCCATCCTCGAGAAACGCCTGGCCAAGCACCTGCTGCACTCCCAGGTCGAGATCGGGCTGCGCTCCACGGCGCCCCAGTACGCCATGGTCTTCGGTGAGGTCACCAAGCCGGGCCAGATCGAGGTGGCAGAAGGCACCTCGCTGGTCCAGGGCCTGTCAGAGGCCGGCGGCTTTACCACCGGCGCCGACACCTCGGAGGTCACCCTGGTGCGCAACAGGCAGACGTTACACGTACTGCTGGAGAACAGCGGCGACCCGCCCACGGTCTCGCCGGGCGACGTGATTTACGTGCAGAAGGCTGGCAAGGTGTCGGTCATGGGCTCGGTCAATACGCCGGCCATCATCACCATCAATGGCTCTTCCTCCACGGTGTGGGAGGCCATCATGTCGGCGGGCGGCCCCAAGCCCGAAGCTGCCATGACTCGCATCAAGCTGGTGCGCTTCGGCGCCACCACCTCGGCTGATGCCCAGG
>DASYBA010000754.1:0-5990 GCA_036501005.1 Candidatus Xenobia bacterium
TCACGTAGAGGCCCGTGTTGGCCGTGCCGGGCTCTTCCTGCTCTCGGATGCGAACCTGCACGGTCTTGCCAGACCACGCCGAGAGATCGACTTCCTGGTTCACCCAGTTGGTCGTGACGGCCAACTCGGCAGCTTTTTTCCAGGACTTGCCGTCTTCCGATACTTCGACACAGGGCTGGCCCTTGGCGTTCGGCATCAGGTAGGACTGGAATTGTAAGGCGGGCCGCTCCCACCCCGCCAGTGAAAAGGGTCGGGTCGTCAGGGTGTCGCCCTGCTGGGCACGGTTCTGCGCATTCACGACGTCGGTCCAACACGTGGCATCCGACGGGTTGAGCGTGAATCCGGCGGCACTCTCCAGCGGGTGAATGGAACGGGCGATGTTCACCGCGACCTGAGCAGTCGTGGGGTCGAGCTTCGCGTCCGCCAGCATCTCCCAGGCCGCGTGCTGCTCGGCGGGCACGGTCGAAAGCTGCTTGGCTACTGCGAAGAGAGCCATCCGCTCGCCCAGCGTGCCCCCTTTGGGGCTGTCCACGCACGTCCAGTCTTTCGCATTGGCCGCCTGTTGCCATAAGGCCAGGGCGCCTTCCAGCTTGCCGGGCAAGGCGGCGGTCGTCACCATGAGCGGGGCGTCAGTGACGAGGCGATCGGCCTTTGCCAGCGCCTCGGCCGTGCTCACCGCCGTCGCCGGGGTGCCACTGCGAACCAGGCTCTCGACCGCTCCCATGCGCTCGTCATCGGACCCCACCACGCCGTGAGCCCGCACTGTAAGCGGCACGTCCTTGACGAGGCCCAGAAGATGCGTAAAGCGGGCCCGACCATCTGCGTCGGGCAGCTTGCGCAACTCTGTCCAGGCCGCCACCTGCTGGGCATCGGTGAGCGTGCACGACACGATCCGGGCGGCGTCTTGAGAGAGGGATTTCAAATCCTCGTTCGGGTCTGCGGACTTGAGCACTTCGGTATATAGCGGCAAGTGCTGGGCTGGCTTCTGATCGGCGATGGCCAGTAGCCACGCCGGGCCGTGCGGGCCCTTCGCCAGCGGCCACAGAGCGTCTCGATCGGCGTTGTTATAGACTGTGCCCAGCGCCTCATACGCCTCGCGCCGAGCGCTCAGGGTCTCCATCACCCCGTCGGTGTCTCGCAGTTCCGAGGGCGTGAACGTGCCGATGGTCTGGTGGTTCAGCTTGACGTCGTTGGGCGACTGGCTGGCGTGCAGTTGCCGCCAGGTGCCGAGGTCATCCGGTCCGAGGCTGAACCCCGCATGCTGCAACTCTTTGAGCGTGACCGCCAGAGAGGCTTCGGTGAGCCCGTCGGCCGCCGACTTGTCTTGCAGATAAGCCATCAGATGGACTTCTTCCGCATCTTTGGGGGCCAGGGTTCCGAGCTGGATCGGCAGGTGCTGCTGCTGGACGGTGCGATAGGCCGCGTAGGGCGTCTCGGCATGCAGGGCCTGCAGGTTGCGGGCGAGGCCGGGGTTGGCGACATGGTCGAAGTCGCCGTTGACGAAGGCCGCCATCTCCTGGAGTTCGTCCACGCTCGCAGGGGAGGTCCATTCGGGGATGCCCAGGGTCGGGCTCATGAACTGCACTTCGCTGCGATGGTCCGCCAGGAGCGCGGCGGCCTGGCCCGCGGTGACGGTCTCGGTCACGGGGAAGAGCCCGAGCCGATTGCGCTGACAGCGGAAGGTCACGCCATGCTCGCCCAGGTCTTCCACCGAGGGGGGTCTCTGCGGCGCCTGCTGCGGTGCCACCGGTGTCACGGCCTTGAGCACGCCGTCAACAGTGCCCAGCATGATGCCGCCGATGGCGCAGCGCAGCGCCAGGGTGTGGGCCGCCTCGGCCGTCGTGTTGGTCGGCCCCTGTCGGACACTCTCGTCGAGAGCACGTCGCTGTGTGGCGACCATCCGGCGAATCGCCTCAGCGTCGCCAGGAGACTCCTGGAGCCCAACCACCAGGTCCACCACTTGAGCCTCGACGGCCTCTCGGCCCTTCGCACCCTCGGGGCGGACACTGCTCAGCATCCGACTGGCGGCATCGATCGCCTTGCTCAAATCGCGTCACTCCACACGCCTCGCGCAGCCGTGCGACTCCAGGCGCTGATCCACTCTGTCCGTTCACTCGATTCTAGCGCTGCGGGAGGGTAGGTGGTGTTGCCACGATGTTAGATGGTTGTTGCAGACATGTAAACTTTGTGTGCTTCTTGTAACATTTTGTGCCCTGGAGCACACATGATGTTGCCAACTTCAGGGACGACCTCCGACCCTGGGCTGAAACGTCGAGGGCGCCGAAGCGGGTCCGGCGCCCACCGACACCTCGTGGCCGGTCATGTCGATCGGGGCGTTGCGGCTCACCCGCTTGAACCCATAGAAGCCGTTCATGAAAGCCGATAGCAGGGCAGCGCCGCGCCGTAAATGCCGAGCCGCCAGCAGTCGGCGAGTGACGTGGGCAGGTGAAAACGCCCTTTCCCACAGCGCACGGTGAGCAGCCAGCAGGGTCTCGGGCGCCATGGACGCGGGTTGGAAGGCCACATTGTAGCCGTTGTAGTACTGCCAGCCGCGGTCCATCAACAAACGGTCTTCGGCCTGCATCCGATCGAACAGGGGCGTCCCTCGATAGGGCGTCAGAATGCTCAGAAAGGGAACATCGATGCCGATTTCCATCAATCGATCGGCCATGCCGACAATATCTTCTTCGGTATCGCCGTCGAACCCCGCGATGAATCCCGCCATCACCGCGATGCCGCGGCGGTGCATGGCGGCGACGGCTTCCCGATAGGTATCGGCCCGGTTCTGCTTCTTGTTGGCCTCCCGCAAGCTGCTGGCCCCGAAGGTCTCGATCCCGAAAAACACCCCGATGCAGCCTGACGCTTCCATCAGATCGAGAAGCTCCGCATCTCGCACGATGTCCATGCTGGCCTGCGTCAACCACCACTTGCCCAGCGGGATCATGGCCCTCAGCAGTTCTTTGATCCAAGCTCGCCGGGCGGTCAGGTTGTCGTCCCAGAACCAGACCACCTGGCGCTGCCACCAGTCTGCAAAGTCATCGTAACGAACATCCCGCAAGACCTCCGCCACCGGACGCACCCGAAATCCTGGATTCACCGATGGCACGGAGCAGAAGGAGCACGAGAAAGGACACCCGCGAGTGGCCTGAATCACGTGGGGGAGAAAATAGCCCGAATTCAACAGATCGTATCGCGGGGTCGGCAGATGCTCCAGCGGCTGGGACTGACCCCGATACACTCGCTTGAGGCGGCCCTTCGCAACGTCGTTGAGCAATTCCGACATCACCGACTCGGCCTCGCCGGTGACGACGCAGTCGCAATACTGCAGGGCCTCCTCTGGCCAGAAGGTGGCGTGAGGTCCTCCCGCCACGACCGGTACCCCTTGCTTTTGATACAGACCAGCCAGGCGATAGGCCTCCGGGGCAAACCCGGTGAAGAAGCTGAGGAACACCAGATCGGCGTCGGTCTGCACCGGCGGGATTTCGACCTGTTGGTGAAAGACGCGCACCCGGTGCTCTCTGGGCACCAGGGCGGCCAGATGAATGCCCGTGATGGGCGGGACAAAGTTCTTCTCATGGCCTCGTCGATAGCGAGGCTGGCTGACCACGACAATATCAATGCGCATGCGAGGGCCCTCCATCCGTCAAGAGCGGCCCCCAGCCTGAGCCTCCTCCCACTATAGCGGCCCCGGGTTACAGCGCGGTCTCAAACCGGCTCGAAATCCGCCTCAGACTGATTACTGAAGACTATGGATGCGATAATCGATAGACCGTCACGGCATTGCCGACGCCTTTAAGCTGGGCTTCCTCCCGTTGCACGGCCAAGGCGGCCTGGTCGATGATCGACTGCACCTGCGGCGCCTGGTAGACGGCATCGGTGCAATAGATCTCAGCCGCCGAAGCCAGCCCCTGGACGCGGGCCGCAATATTGACGGTCTGGCCAAAGTAGTCCAGATGCTCGTTGGACTCGACGGCGATGGAGGGCCCGCTGTGCAGACCGATCTTGAGGCCCAGATCTCCGTCGTGGCCAATGCCCCCGATCTGGCCATGCATGGCGACGGCGGCCCGCAAGGCGGCCGCGGGGTCTTGAAAGGTCGCCATGATGGCGTCTCCAATGGTCTTGACGATGGCCCCTCGATGTTCGGCCACAATCTGGTACAAGAGAGAGAAGTGTTCTCGCACGAGGTCATAGGCCCGAAAATCACCGATGCGATCGTACATTTCCGTCGAGCCCTTCAAATCGGTAAAGAGGAAGGCCAGGCCTTTGAACTGCAGACCGCCCGGTGCGGGCAGGCTGTGGGTGCGGAAGAGATCGCGGAAGGTCTGGTTGGTGACCAGTTCGGGGGCTCCGAGATACTCCCGCAGCGACAAGGGCGGCAGCTCGTCGGGATGGCGGATGGCCATGACGAGCACGGGCAGGTGGGCACCGTTGTGAATACGGAGCGTGATGGGCCCTGGTGCCACGTGCAGGTGCTGCGGCACGGCCTGGCCGTGCAGGAAAGAGACCGAGGGGGTATCCGTGCCATCCGGTGAGACCTGCAGGTCTATCGACAGGTGCCGCATGGGGGCCAGCAGGGTGTGTCCGCCCTCCCGTACGGTCATGTGCATCTCGGAGTCGCCGCCGGGGCAGGTGGCGAAGCCGATCAGCAAGTGCGCCATCATGTCCGCAAAACCAGGTGGAAAGACACGGCTCGGCGAGAAGTAGACGTGGAAGAAGTCCATGGGTGTGCTGATAGCGTTGAGGTCGTGGTATTGAAGGGGCCGGATGGTGGGCGAAACACCGAAGGTGATCTCGATATTGGCATCCATCAACGGCTCGACGTCGACCCGACACAAGGCGCAAAAGCGAGTCTTGCCCAGCGAGCGAAGCCCTTCTTCCGTGGTAATGTAGGCCCCGCAGATGGGACAGAGCACACCCCAGTTGAACTCGAGAATGCCGGCGTGGGTGGCGTGCAGGAACAGGTCCACCGCCAGACCGCGGTCGATGTGGTGCAACTCGGCATACTGCAGCGGGCTGGCGCGGAAAAGGTCTTCGTCGGCGGCCGACGACAGCCACCCACCGAACTGCTCCACCAGGGGTGAGGGCAGGTTGCTGGCGCCTTCGAGGATGCGCAATCGGTGGGCGAGGGCCGGGGCAAAGGTGTCGAGTTGTGTCATGCGGGTTGGTTAACCCTGGGCCATGCCAGTCCCTGCGGGGGTCGTCCGTCCTCGCGCACGGTCGCCAGCTTCCCGGTCCGGACTTATCATTCCCGCTGCGCCATCAGCGCATCACCGACGAACACTCGGTCGGGCAAGTCGTCAGGCCCGACCATGACCCAGACGATGCGGTGGGGAGCTTCCCCCTTCGCTACCAGCCGGCCTTCGTGAATACAGCGGTGGTGATGGAAGGCGCAGACCAGCACCAAGTTCTTCTTGTCGTTTCGCCCGCCGTGAGATTTGAATACGATGTGGTGCACTTCCACAGTGCCGCGACGGGAGCAGCCGGGCACGGCGCACCGCCACTGGTCCCGTTCAGCGACAGGGTGCTGGCGGGCTGCTTTCTTCGCCTCATCTTCATAGGTCTCGAGGAAAGCGTCGACCATGAACGACAGGCACTCCCCCTGCGTGGGACGGCCGCCGAAGTTGATGCGAGCCATGCGAAGACCGAGGCCCACCGCATCCCAGACGTCGGCTGGCAGTCCGATACGCACTCGCCCGGGCCGGGTAAAGGGAAGTGGGTTCGGATCGTCCGGCACGCGGGCGTACTCGGGCGCAGAAGCCGGTTCAGCCTGACAGGGTACACCGACCGAGGCCGCACACGCCGGCGCAAGCTCGGGGGCAGCAGATGGCGATATTTGGACGGGTCCTGTTCCCGCAGCGCCCGACTGTCCCGCACGACCTTGCGGAGCTTCCGCACCGTGGTACTCCCGCACCGTCAGACAGCGGGACCGGCAGGCCCACAAGGTGTCATCTTCGGGCTTCGCACCCCGCAGGATGAGACGCACTTTGCTG
>DASYBA010000755.1:0-4526 GCA_036501005.1 Candidatus Xenobia bacterium
CGCTGGCTCGGCCCTCCTGGCCGCCCTCTGTCTGGGCGCCACCCCCGCGGCCAACGCTGACCCCATCCTGGGGTTCAACATCAGCAACATTGATGTGACGAACCAGAGCGGCTCGACGTACAACACCTCGACGAACCTGATCGAGGTCGTCGAGTACCAGGCGACAACGTCGGGCCTCGTCCTGGGGCAGATTACGGCCGACGCGACTTCGGGGGGAGGCAACCCCCTGATCGCCCTGCAAACCAACACCGCCAACGGGGCTGGATTCTTTATATCGAACTACCCGCCCTTAAACCCGGCGGGACTTAATCCTTTCTTCAATACCGTTGTGCCGGCCCAAGGGCAGACCGATCCCGACGGGAGTGGTGCCTCCTTTCTCAGTCAAGGCACAGGCAATGCCTCCGCAGGAACGGGTGGCATTGCCAATGGCACCATCGGAGCTAGCGGGCTCGATACGAACAATACCTTCGGCTATGCGTTCTACCTCGTCACCGATCCCACCGGGGGCTCTGGAGCGACCACCGCTCAATTTTTGGGGGGTGACCAGTCGGTGCAGTACTCCGATGCGGCCACCAACTTCATCAACCAGTCGTTCGTTGTTTCAGCCGGAAACATTATCGACGTGTCGTTCGACGTCAACCCGATCGGACTGCCAGAGCCGCCGGCCAGCCTCACCCTGGGGCTCCTCCTCGGGGCCGCCTTTATGCTTCGCAAAACCACCATGGCTTAAGTCGCCAGGGCTCATCAAAGCCTCGCGAAAGCGGGGCTTTTTTGTTTGCCAGGGCAGGAGAGCGCTCCGGCCGTGGAACTCCGAGCCTTGCAAAGGCTTCAAGGAGGACGTCCATGTCGACACCCATGCTCCGCCAGTACGATGACCTGCGGGCGCAGCATCCCGGCTGCCTCCTCCTCATGCGGTGCGGCGACTTCTACGAGGCTTACGGCGAAGACGCCCGCACGCTGGGAACGGCCCTCGACATCGTCGTCACCTCGAAAGAAGCGGGCAACGGCACGCGCACGCCCATGGCAGGTTTCCCCCACTTCGCCGTCGACAACTTCCTGCGGACGCTGATCGCCAAAGGCTTCCGGGTCGCCATTGCCGACCAGATGGAAGATCCGAAGCAGGCCAAGGGGCTGGTGCGGCGAGACATCACCCGGGTGGTGTCGTCGGGCACCGTCCTGGACCCCCAACTGCTGGACGAAAAGGCGCACAACTACGTGGCCGCGCCCGTCAAGGCGGGCCCGCAATGGGGTCTGGCCCTGGCCGACGTCTCGACGGGAGAATTCGTTTGTACCACCCTCGCGGAAACTGCCGTTCTGCTGGACGAGCTGCAGCGTTGGCGGCCCGCGGAGCTGGTCATGGTGCAGGCCGACGAGGAGGTGGAGCGGTTGGTGGCCCGTGAAGGCGGCGTCATCACCCGGTGGCAGGGCCTGCCGTCGGCCGCGGCCGCCGAGGGCGAGCTGCGGGCCCACTATGGACTGGCGAGTCTGGAGGGGCTGGGCCTCTCCGATGCGCTCGCCATCGTCGCATCGGGCCTCCTGCTGCGGTACGTCAAGGACACCCAGAAGGCCGCCGCGGTGTCCCTCTCCCCGCCCGGGCCGTACTACACCGAGCAGTGTCTGATCGTCGACCCGACCAGCGCCCGCAACCTGGAAATCACCGAGACGTACGTCGGCCGGGAGCGCAAGGGCAGCCTGCTGTGGGCCATGGACGAGACGGCAACCGCCATGGGCGCCCGACTGCTGCGCCAGTGGCTCGAGCGGCCCCTCATCGACCTCTCCGCCATCGAGCGCCGCCTGGATGCGGTGGAGGAGTTCACCATCCAGCGGGAGGCGCGAGATGAGGTGCGGGAGCGCCTGCACGGCATCGTCGACATTCCTCGGCTGCTCAGCCGGGTCGTCTATGGCACGGCCACTGGGCGAGACCTCCTGGGGCTGGCCCAGTCGCTGCGGGCCATCCGCCCGATCCTCGACGTGGCCCGCAGGCTACAGTGCCCGTTACTGGTCGAACTGGCGGGCAGCATGGCTGACCATGCCGACGTCGCCGACACGATCGAGCGGGCCGTCAACCCGCAGTGCCCGGCCCAGGTGCGCGATGGCAACGTGATCAAGGACGGATGGCATGCCGAGCTCGACGAGCTACGGGCGATTCGTGGGGGCGCCCGCTCCCTCATCGGCGAGATGGAGGAACGCGAACGAGGCCGCACCGGGATCAAGTCTCTCAAGGTCGGCTTCAACCAGGTCTTCGGCTACTACATCGAGGTGACCCGGGCCAACCTGGGGCAAGTGCCGGACGACTATGTACGCAAGCAGACCCTGGCCAACGGCGAGCGCTACATCAGCGACGAGCTGAAGGAGTACGAAGCCCGCTACCTGGGGGCGCAGGAGCGCATCGTGGGGCTCGAGACAGAGCTGTTCGCCGGGCTGCGGAGCGGCGTGGCAGAAGCGGCCCCGGCCATACGCAAAACCGCGCTGGGGCTGGCTCACCTGGATGTGCTGGCGGGCCTGGCATGGCTCGCCGTCAAGCATCGGTACAGCCGGCCCGAGGTCAGCGTGGAGCCCATCCTCGAACTCATGGGCGCTCGCCATCCGGTGGTGGAACGGATGCTGGATGGCCGGTTCGTGCCCAACGACGCCTACCTCGACCAGGCGGTGGATCGACTCATGATCCTGACCGGGCCCAACATGGCGGGCAAGTCCACCTACCTGCGGCAGACCGCCCTCCTGACGGTCATGGCACAGATGGGGTCGTTCGTGCCCGCCGATCGGGCCCGCATCGGCCTGGCCGACCGGGTGTTCACCCGGGTCGGGGCTTCCGACGACCTGCGGCTGGGGCGCTCCACGTTCCTGGTGGAGATGAGCGAGGTCGCCAACATTCTCAACAATGCCACCGAGCGAAGCGTGGTCATTCTCGACGAGGTGGGGCGGGGCACCAGCACCCACGACGGGTTGTCGCTGGCCTGGGCGATCGCCGAGCATCTTCACAACGTCGTCGGGTCCCGCACCCTGTTCGCGACCCACTACCACGAGCTGACCCGCTTGGCCACGGTGCTGCCCGGCGTTCGCAACTACCGGGTCGCCGTGCGCGAACTGGGCAACGAGGTCATCTTCCTATACCGTATCCTGCCCGGGGCCTCCGACCGCAGCTATGGCATTCACGTGGCCCGTCTGGCGGGGGTCCCAGCCGAGGTCCTGGTGCGGGCCGAAGACCTGCTGGCCGACTTCGAGCGGGGCCAGCGGGCAGCGCCGGGGCCCCGCCGCAGCCTGCACCTTACCCGCACCGCCTTGGATGCCCAGTTGGAGCTGTTTGCAGAACCCCAGGGCCTGGCACCGGTGGCCGGCGGGCGAAGCCAGCGAGGCTGAGTAAGTCGAAATCAGGGCGGACAGGATTCGAACCTGCGATTGTACGGTTTTGGAGACCGCTCGAATGGACCACTCTCGCACCGCCCTTCGTGACGGCATGAGTTGCAGCACTCAGCCTTGCCATCCTGCATCCGGCGCAATCGAAAGCCCTGCACTTTTTCAGCGGCCAGCCTGGCGCCCCTGGCCGGCGCCGCCCCCCCCTCGCTAACGGCACTCCAAACCAGCGCTACTGCCAGTCCCAGAGACTCTGCCCGCCATGACCCCACAAATATGTTCGACACGGCAAGGGCCGCAAGAGCCGGGTCCTGCCGCTGGGCGAGGAAGCCGCCTGGTGGGTCGAGGGTGGCTCCGGGACGGGCGTCCCCGCCTGGCGCTATATGCTCGGGTGACCCGGCTTCTGGTGAGCTGGCGAGGCAAAGCGCTCACCCCGGAGATACTGTCCGACCGGCGCGACGTCCACCGCCGTTGTCACCCTCGGGAGGTGCAGCCGTGACGTGGGAAGCGGCGGTGGCCGCGTATCTGACGCACCTCCGGGCCAAGCTCTACAGTGCCCCGGTCTTCGACGGCACGCCGCGATGGCTGGGTCGCCTGGCGCAAGACCACCGTCATCCATGTCCCTGCTGACCAGGCGGTGGAACCGCCTGGTATCGTCCGCATGCGGGAGGCCCTGGAGCGCGGGGAGCACGTCAATCCTGACGCGGAGTTGCCCCCTTTGCAGGTCCTCTGCCCGCCGAGCTGCTAGAGCGCCTTCGCCGCCGTCGTCCGTCCAGTCAGGCCTGACATTTGCCTAGATTGTTGGTCGTGGCGGACCCGAACGGCGCGGGTAAAGCCACGTGGCTGCTCGAGAACAGAAACGAGACCGTCTCTCTGGCCGCGTACTTGAATCCCGACATGGTGGCTCGAGAAATCGCACCTGACAATCCGTCGAGCGCCGCGGGGGCGGCCGGCCGAGAGGTCATTCCACAAGCCCCAACGCCTTTACAGGTACAGATCGGGGGTAGGATGGCGAGCTTGTAGAAGAGAGCAGCAACTCTGGGTGGACGCTTTCAAGGGGTGAACGACATGCTCAAGAAAAGCCCGATCGCAATCAAGATAGAGGAGGTGCGGGCCAGCATCATGCACATCCGCCTGACAAGGTCTCGCCACCGTACCTTACGGTCTACCTA
>DASYBA010000756.1:0-2078 GCA_036501005.1 Candidatus Xenobia bacterium
GAGCCCTGCCGGGCTTCCGCGGGGAGTCCAACCTCCAGACCTTTCTCCTGCGGCTGGCCCGCAACAAGTGCGTCTCCCACCTACGCAAGACGACTGCCCGCAAGCGGGGGCGAGAAACTGTCACCGTGTCCATCGACGACGCCGCCCGGGGAGATGGTCCGCTGCCTCCTCGCATTCTGGCGGTGGATCCGACCCCCCGCCCGGACGAGGCGCTCCTGCGCCAGGAGGAAGTGCATCGCCTCCTCGGGTGCATGACAGAGTTGTCGTCGGATTGCCAGACCGTCCTTCGCCTCCGCTATGCGCAGGACATGGCGTACGACGACATCTGCCGGCACCTGGGCCTGCCGCTGGGCACGGTCTGCTCCCGGCTCAAGCGTTGTATCGATCGGCTGCGCATCTTGATGGACCGGGAATAACCGGTCTTTTGTCGCGACAGTGGCATGTGAAAGGGACAAGGCACGCATAGCATGGATGACCCGCACCAGATCTATATCGACCAGTTGATGCTCCTGGCAGACGAGGGCGAGGATCCGGCCGCCAGCGCCGACCTGCGTCAGCACGTCAACCAGTGCGGCGACTGTCAGAAAGAGCTGGCCGGGTTGCGCCGTCTCAGCCGCATGCTGGGCGAGGCGCTGGCCTCCCACCCCGAGGTCGACTCCCTGGTGGCGTGGGCGGCCGATCCGAACGTCGCTGGTGACATCGGGCGCCACGTGGCCGAGTGCCCGATGTGCGAGGCCCACGTCGAAATGCTGAGGGAGGAGAGCGGGCGCCCCCCGGTCGATGCCCCTCCCGAGATCCTGCCCGCCGCTCTCCGGGCCCAACTGGCCAAGGCGCCGGCGGCCACGGCTCGCCGCCGTTTTCGGCCCCATGTCGTGGGTGCCTGGGTCGCCCTGGCGGCAGGCCTCATGATCACGTTCGGCATCAGCACCGTGAACCGCCCTGCGCCTACGCAGTCGGTCGTGGCGACCCGGCCGTCTGCGACCATGGCAGCCCCCGCGGCCGGCGTGCTCGATCGGGATTTCGAGCCCCCGCCTCCGGCCGCACCGGAGCCCGCCAAGGACTTGACCGAAAAGGAACTGCGGGGCATGGCCAGACCGTCGGATGCGATGCAGCCCTGGGTCGCCAACGAGCCTCGCGAGTCGTTCCAATACAAGGGGGCGAACAAGACCGCCCGAGCCATGTCGAATCCGGTCGGCGGGTCCGTCGCGGAGCCTGCCTGGGCGGAACGGTTGACTCGGCGTCGCATGCGCTTCCAGGTGACGGTTCGACAGGAACCCGGCGGGCGAGTGGTGGCGCTGAAGGTCGCGGGCTACCTCTCCTCGCAGGAAAGAGAGGAGGTCACCCACGACTTGATGGCGGAATACGGGCTGGCCAGCCCAGCCCAGGTGGTGATTACCGAGAACGCTGCGGGCGCCGAGCGTCCGCCAGCCCCACCGCGATAAACACGCAGAGAGCGGCGTTCAGGATGAGCCAGGCGCCAGAGAAAGGCACCCACTTCACGAAGGCCTGCTCACTGAGGGCCAGGTGCAATATGCAGGCGCCATAGCCGACGCTGAACCCGATCAGCAACTGCTGCAGCCAGGGGTGCTTGCGGTTCAAGAGCAGGGAGAACATCAACGGCAGCAACGCCGAATAGAACAGCGGATTGGCGTGCTGGCTGAGGCCCAGCAGGTGGATGTCCCACGCCGGCAGGGGGCGGCAGAGGAAGTCGCGATACGGGATTTCCCAGGTGCCAAGCTGAGGCAGGTAGGGCAGGAAGAAGAGCCCGCAACTGGCGGGGATGGCCGCCAGCAGGGCGAGGGGATTGAAGCGAGCGTAGTCGCCGCCGCGGGCCAGGGTCAGGCAGACGTAGAGCAGCGCCAGGGCCAGGGCGAACTGAGCGGCTCCCGTGCCCAGGATGGCGTACCGGACCGCACGGCCGGCATTCATGATGCCGGCCCCGAATCCGATCTTCAGATCGGGAATGCCGTCCCTCGTGGCCGTGGCCTGCAATACGGCCTTCACCGCGGCCGGGTTGGTGATGCCCAGGGCTTCGATGAGGGCTGCCTCGGCGGCCACGTGGGGCGACGCCATGGAGG
>DASYBA010000757.1:0-4055 GCA_036501005.1 Candidatus Xenobia bacterium
CCCGCACTTCATGCATGACACCTTGCCCTGCCGCTCCTGGACGTCCAGCACTCGCTGCTCGGCCGCGTACTGGAGCTTGGAGGCTTCCACCAGAAGCTGCATGCCCCGTTCCAACCGATTGAGGTAATGCCCCTCGAAAAACTGGTCAAAGCACTTGAACGCCTCGTCGTAGGTCGCGAACGCCTTGCGGGCACCCTCGAACGCATCGTTGAGGCGCTCGGCATCGGTGGCGGCCTTGGTGACCACCTCGAATTGCGCCTCGGCGCTGCGGATGACCGGTCGGACCTGATCCAGCAAGCCGGCCAGCTCCTTGGGGTGGGCCTCTCCGCGACTCAGTCGGCGACCCGTGTTGACGACCAGGTTGACCAGGCCGGACGGGCTGTCTCCCTGGCTGCGGACTGCCGTCTCGGCAGCCGCCCGCAAGGGGCCGATGCTCTGAAACGTCTCGCGGATCTTGTCGGCTTCCACGTCCACCGCCGACTGGTTGCCGTCCCGGGCGGCCACCGACAGCTTCGTCGCCGATTCGAGGTGTTTCTCGAAGGCCTTCCTGAGCTCGAGCACCTCGGGCAGCTTGGGCTCCTTGTCCAGGGCATCCATGGTCGCCTTGGCCATGAGCCGCTCCCGCTCCACCATCACCCGCAACTTTTCGACTGGGCTGCTGCCGTCTCGCCACTCCTTGATGCAGATCAGGATCAGGTTGTAGTTGGGGATCTCGCTGGGACCTTCCGCCACCAGCACGGCATCACGATAGACCTGGAACGCCAGGTTGATCTGGGTGGAGAATCGGCTGACGTGCTCGGCGGCCTGCACCAGGACGTTGTGGTCATTGGACTTGACGTACTCGTCCACCAGATCCAACGCGTGGTCGTAGCCCATGAACACCTGCCGAGCCTTGTCGACGAACGGTTGCACCCTCTCGGCGACGGCCGGCGAGAGCGAACTCGCCGACCCTTCGAACCCCTGCCGAGCCGTGGCGAGCTCTTGCCGAGCGGCCTCGGACAAGGGCGCCAGGTCCGAGCCTTGGGCCTTGCCGTTCAACACCTCGGTAATGACCTCGATGAGTGCCTTCTTCTTCTCCACCGCCTCGGTTGCCATGGCGAGAACAATCCTTTCAGACTAGAGATGTGGCGACATATCTTCACGGTTGCCACGAAACTACCCTTCGCGCGAAAAAGCCGGCCACCAAAGTGACCGGCTTTTGCTGCAGCAATCTGCTACATCATCGTGTTCTGGATGCCGTCGATGGTATTGTACAGGCCCAGGGCCGCTCCGAGGCTGCCCATGCTCCCCAGCCCGCCGCCCCAGCCGCCGCCGTAGCCGCCACCATAACCGCCGCCCCAGCCACCGCCGTAGCCGCCGCCATAGTTGTTGCCGCCACCGCTGATGTTCTGCGTGCCGCCGGCGCCCCATCCGCCCCAGTCAGAGTTGTTGTTGTACAGATCCTGGTGCTGCGGGGTGATCTGGCCGCTCGGGCTCTGGTCGTACAAGTTGACGAGGGAGGTCCCGCCGTTGCCGTTGGGCCCGAAGTAACCCGTCTCACCGGTCGTCTGGTTGGCGGCGTCCCGCTCCGTCTGATAGGGGTTCCAGGAGTTCTGGGTCACGGTGTTGTTCTGGTTGTTGTACTGGACTTCCTGACCGTTGGCCGTGTAGATGCTGGTGTTGGTGATGGGGCTGTTGACCCCGCCATTGGCGCCCATGGTGATGCGGGTGCCGTCGCCCAGCAGGATGGTCCGCTGGTTGTCGGTCCAGTGGTCACCGTTGCTCCCGGCGTCGACCGCCTGGCCGTTCACCTTCTCGTGCGGGTCGCCCCAATCTTCAGTGGTCGTCTTGCCGGAGGGGTCGGTGATCTTGACGTCCGAGCCGTCCATGTTCACTGTGTAGCCGCCCGGGGTCGTGTAGGTAGTGGGCTTGCCCGGGCCGCTCTGCGTCAGGCTGTTGCCGTTCGGACTGGCGTCCATGCCGCCCGGCCCGGCCGGGAACCCGCCACAGCCGCCCCCATAGCCTCCACCGTAGCCACCGTAGCCGCCGCCCTCAGCAGCCTCAAGCCCGGCCTGGTAGCCGTTCTGATAGCCATTTTGATAGCCCGACTGATAGGGGCTGCCGTAGCCCGGGCAGCCGTAGTTGGGCTGCTGCTGGCTGGCGCCGCCCATCAGGCCGCCGAGCAGGCCGCCCAGCATCTGGCCGAGGCCCGAGCCCATCATCATGCCCATCGGACCGCCCATCATCAGTCCGGCGAATCCGCCGATGCCGCCGCCCATCTGGCCGCCGAACATCGAGCCCATCAGCGACCCCATGCCGCCGCCGCCGAACATGCCGCCACCGAACCCGCCCATCATCATGGGGTTCATCATGCCCATCAGAGGATTGCCAATCATTGCCATCGTCGTTTACTCTCCTTCAGCGTTGGTGTTGACTTCATTATCACCGAGGTCGTCGAAATGGTCTAGGGGGTTTGGTACCTCCCGTTCGACTAAAAATAGACAAAATGTTAAGCCCGGTGCGGATTAAAGCATAAAATAGGGAATTTGTAAATTCTTTTTTGCCAAAATGTCCGGGATGTTACAAAGCGTTACAAAAGTGTTAACTTCTCCGTCGTCGGTGAGGGAAATCACCAGAGGCTCGGGAAATTGGCTGCCATGTGGCTTGGCATCGACGCCGGCGGCACCCACACCGAGGCCCTGGTGGGTGATGGCGCGGTTCGGGGACGGGGAGAGGGGGGGCCATGCAACGCCCTTCGAGAGACATCCGACACCCTTCGTCGAAGTCTGGGCGACGCATCCGGCGCCGCCCTGCGCCGTGCGGGGCGGCTCCGAGACGCCCTGCAGGGCGTCTGTGTCGGCATGGCCGGAGTCGGCGATCCGGCGGCGCGGGCCCAGGCCTTCTCGGTGCTCGAAGAGTTGTTTCCCGGCGTGCCCCTCCACTTATGCACCGACGGCCACGTGGCTTTGGTGGGCGCTTTTGGCGCCGGGCCCGGCATCATGGTGCAGGTCGGCACCGGCGCCATCGCGCTGTCTTCCGACGGGCGCCGCTGCGGGGGATGGGGCTGGATGGTGGGCGACGAGGGGAGCGCCGTCGAACTGGGACGGCGCGCTTTGCGACGGGCCCTGCAGGCCATGGACGGGCGTCGCCATGCGACCTTGCTGGGCCCCGCCATCATGGACCGCTGGGGCCTGGCGGAACTGAAACACGCGGTGGGGCGGGTGCACGACGCCCCCCATCCTGCGCGGTTGCTGGCCGATCTCTTTCCCTTGCTGGTCGAAGTGGCTGCGCAAGAAGATGCCGCGGCCATCGAGATTCTGTGGAACGGCGGCCTCAAGCTGGCTCGCCTGGCGGTGGCTTTGCTGCACCCCGCATTGCCCGTGGCGGCCGGTGGCGGCGTGTTCCGTTACAGCCCCGTGACCTTCGAGGCCTTTGCCCAGGCGGTCGAGAAGGCCAGCGGCGTGCGGCCGGAAATGGCTCGCAAAAGCCCCGCCGAGGGGGCCTTGTGGCTGGCTACCAATCGATAGCATCCAGGGCATCGTGGGCGCTGGCGTAGCGATCTTCTCGATTCCTGGCCAGCATGTGGCTCATCCAGCGCACCAACGGATCCCCCAGGTCGTGGCGCCATCGGGTTACCGGGACCGCCACCCCCTGGACGATCCTCCGCAACATCTCGCCCAGCGTATCGGATCGGAACGGCAAAGTG
The DNA here is from genome assembly GCA_036501005.1 of Candidatus Xenobia bacterium. Lineage (GTDB taxonomy): Bacteria > Vulcanimicrobiota > Xenobia > RGZZ01 > DASYBA01 > DASYBA01. The sequence continues at coordinate 3,686 of DASYBA010000757.1, forward strand.
GAGGTCAGCATCTCGTAGAGCATGAGGCCGACATTGAAGAGGTCGGTGCGCTCGTCGACCTGGTGGGTGTCCAGAACCTGTTCGGGCGAGATGAACTCCGGCGTTCCCAGGGCGCTGCCGGTCTTGGTCAAGGACTTGAGCCCGACCTTGCGGGCAATCCCGAAGTCCATGATTTTCACGACCCCGGCGTCGGTGAGAAAGACGTTGCCCGGTTTCAAGTCGCGGTGGATCACGCCGGCCTGGTGGATGACCTCCAGGCCTTGCAGGATTTGTGAGATGACCGGGCGCGCCCGGTCTACCGCCATGGGAGCGTCTCTCTCGATCGTATCGGCCAGCACCTCGCCTTGCAGGAGCTCCATGACGATGTAGG